>CANQMY010000088.1 GCA_947625075.1 uncultured Clostridia bacterium | reverse complement strand
TAAAAAATACTTTAGAAATTGCTAGTACAATAAAAGATTTTGCAAATAAAGTATATACTCAAGATGATTTATATTTTATAGGTAGAGGTAGTGATTATGCAGTTTCAATGGAGGGATCTCTAAAATTAAAAGAAATATCTTATATCCATTCTGAATCATATGCTGCTGGAGAATTAAAGCATGGCCCTATAGCCCTAATTGAAGATGGAACAACAGTAATAGGAGTAGCTACTAATCCTATTACAACAGAAAAAACTCTAAGTAATTTAGAAGAAGCTATTACTCGTGGTGCTACTGTTTTGCTTATTACAAATCAAAATATAGAAAATGATAAAATAGATTATATGATTAAAATTCCTAATACTAATCCATATTTATCTCCTATTTTATCTGTAATTCCTCTTCAAATGTTTGCTTACTATATTTCTAAAAATAAGAATTTAGATGTTGATAAACCTCGTAATTTAGCTAAATCTGTTACTGTAGAATAAAAAAACAGGTTGTTTTACCTTTAAAATAAAAAGAATAAATTTTATATTTTGCATATTATTAAGCATTTTTATAAAATTTATTCTTTTACTTTTTATTCATATAAAATTTTATTATCAAGCATTTTTTAATCAATATTTTGCACTAATTTAAATGTTACATTATTATCTGTATCCTGCTTCCTTACTAATTTATAATTACTATCTCTTAAGTTTATAGATATTATAGGACGAAGTCTCCAATTATTAGCTCTTCCCTCTTCCGATGTTGTACCTCTTACAGACCCGCCCGCTTGCGACATATTTTTCCAACACTCCATTCAAGCATAAATCAACTCTATGATGATATAAACATGCACTTCTCCCGGCAAGGTAATATCTATCATCTATTTCTTCTATTCCTTCAAATATTAAATCAAAATAAATTTGATTAATAAATTCATCCTCTTTATAAATATGGTAATAATATGACTGCTTAAATTCCGTTCCAGCTTCTACCATTTCTTCGTCATTTATATTTGTAAAATTAAGTTCTTTTTCCCATGGATCTTCTCCTCCTTGATTTTTTCCAATTTTACCTTTTGTTTTATCATATGTATATGACCATTTTGAATCATAATCACTCCACATTTTCGGAATACGACTGTTTGTATATGTTTTAGTCTCACCATAATGTATTATATTTTTTCCTTCTTCACTTCCATCAGTAAATTCTTCCCATCTGTTTTCTTCATGTTTATAATCCGCATAATCATATGTGCTTACTTTCTGTATATCGCTTCTTCTTAAATTTGCTACATTTATTCCATTTTTCATTTTTTCATTATTATCATATTGTCCATAACATCTTCTACATATTTCATTTATTGCCCATACTCCATTATTATATCCTGCTGCTCCTTTTAATGTTAATTTTGCTGTAGTTGGTTTATCAGATATTAATCTTATTGTTCTTGTATTTTCATCATAATCCCAAATTCTCCATTTCATATTCGTTTCTGTTGTAAATTTTTGGTCTCCATTTTCTTTTATTCCTTCAATTTCTATACCGTTTTCATCTTTTTCCCCTGCACTTACTCCTGATGTAGCTGTTTTTATTGTAAATGTCTTTTCATCTGGTTTATATCCTTCTACATATGCTCCCACATAATCATTATAATCTATATTTAAATCTTCTAATTTCTGCCCTAATTCTGCTAATGCTTTACTCTCATTTTCTGACGACTCCTCATACTTTTCTACTGCTTCTTTTGCTTTCTCAAATATTCCATTTTGTCCTAATACTGTTCCGTAGTGTTACTCCTGTTAATATTAATAATATTATAATCGTAACTACTAGCGCTACCAATGTTATTCCTTGTTCTCTTATTTTGCTTATTCTCATTTGTCTTTTTAAAATTTTTCTTTTCTCTTTATTCTTCATTTTTTCTCCTCTTTCATTAGTTTTTTTTCTTTAAGTATCTTTATTACTGTTCTTATTCATATTATTTTTTATTAATTTTATAATTATTTTAGCAATTCTATAGGATTTAGTCGGTATGCTATAGTTTATTATTTCCTATTTATTATGTTATTTTTATTAATGAATAAACTTAATAAAAAAACAATAAACTCTATAATATGCTTATTTCAGCATTTTTATAGATTTATTGTTCTTTTTATATTGTATAATCTTTTATTACTTTTATCTTTAAAATATTGCATAAACATTTTTGTTATGTTATATTTTAAATGTATTAATTTTTATTAAGTTTATTCATTAACAAAATATCTTATTATATTATTCCAAAAATTTTTAATAATATCAATAAACAAGCACCTGGTATTCCAAGAATACCCACAATCACTGAATTTATTATGCTTAATCCAATATGAAAATTAAAAGAAGTTCCAACTAAATTAATTAGAAAAATAATTAAAGCTCCTACAATAGAATTTCCTATTAACTTTACAATCTTTTTTAATGGAAAAGCGAAATATTTTCCAAATACTATAAGTATTGTCAAACAAGAAATAAATACTAAAATCACTCTATTGTCCATCTTTTTCCCACCTTTGTTTTAATTGTATGATGGACAAATTATTTTTATGCTAACTTTTCTATTTCAATTCCTCTTACCTTGGCAAGTTTTATTAAATTATCTAATTTTGACTGAATTGCTTTTATTTTATATATATAATAATCAATTAAGTCATTTGTATTTGCAAATTCAAAATTCCTATTTGCATTTGTAAGTTGTGCTCTCGTATTAATTATATTCCTTAATATTTCTTTTTTCTCTTCTTCTGGTGTCATCTGAATAAATACTTTATCAGCTAAAAACTTTTCTTCCATTTTTCCTCCAATATAAAAAACATTTACACTTAATATTATATTCACAATTATTTCCAATTATTCATAAATTTTCTATTTGTAATTATTTTGAAAACTTAAAAGTAAAATTTACTTAAAACCTTGTAATATTAATAAATAAATGGTAAAATACTATTTATATTATAGGTTTTAACCTAAATTTTTATAAAAGGTGATTTTATGATAGATATTAAATTAATTAGAGAAAATCCTGAATTAGTAAAAGAAAATATAAAAAAGAAATTTCAAAATCAAAAACTTATTTTAGTTGATGAAGTTATTGATTTAGATAAAAAAAATAGAGAGGCAACTCTAAAAGGTGATTCTTTAAGAAGTAGTCGTAATTCCTTAAGTTCACAAATTGGTATGCTTATAAAAAATGGAAATAAAGAAGAAGCTGAAAAAATAAAAAAACAAGTTCAAGATATTAATAAAGAACTAGAAGAAAATGAAAAATTAGAAGAACAATATAGTAATGAAATAAAAGCTAGAATGATGAAAATTCCTAATATTATGGATTCATCAGTTCCTATTGGAAAAGATGATTCAGAAAATGTTGAAGTTCAAAGATTTGGTGATCCTAAAGTTCCAAACTATGAAATTCCACATCATGCTGATATTATTTCTGCTTTAGGCGGTTTAGATAAAGATTCTGCTGGACGTACAAGTGGAGTTGGTTTTTATTATTTGTTTGGAAATATAGCAAGATTACATGAAGCTGTTTTAGCATATGCTCGTGATTACATGATTAATAATGGTTTTATTTATGCTATTCCTCCATTTATGATTCGTTCTGATGTTGTAACTGGTGTTATGTCTTTTGAAGAAATGGATGCAATGATGTATAAAATCGAAGGTGAAGATTTATTTCTAATAGGTACTTCTGAACATTCTATGATAGGTAGATTTAAAGATCAGCTTATCAAAAAAGAGGAATTACCAATTAAAATGACTTCTTATTCTCCATGTTTTAGAAAAGAAATTGGTTCACATGGATTAGAAGAAAGAGGTTTATATCGTTTACATCAATTTGAGAAACAAGAAATGATTGTTATTTGCGAACCAGAAGATTCTATGAACTTTTATAATAAAATGTGGAAATTAACTGTTGATTTCTTCCTAAGTATGAATGTTCCTGTAAGACAACTTGAATGTTGTTCTGGAGATTTAGCAGATTTAAAAGTTAAATCTTGTGATGTTGAAGCTTGGTCTCCAAGACAGAAAAAATATTATGAAGTTGGAAGCTGCTCAACATTAGGCGATGCTCAAGCAAGAAGATTAGGAATTAGAGCTAAAGGAGAAAAAGGTAATTATTATCTTCATACATTAAATAATACTGTTATTGCATCTCCAAGAGGTTTAATTGCTATTGTTGAAAATAATTATAATGAAGATGGTAGTGTTACAATTCCTGAGGTTTTACGACCATATATGGGTGGTTTAGAAAAAATCGAACCTATAAAAAAATAGTAATTTATTATAATTATTTTAATTTTAGGAGATTAGTTTATGATAATAAAAAATCCAAAATTTGAAATATCAGCTGTAGGAAAAAATCAATATCCAAAAGGGGATTTACCTGAAATAGTATTAGTTGGAAAATCTAATGTTGGTAAGTCTTCTTTTATAAATACAATACTTAATAGAAAAAATTTAGCTAGAACTAGTAATACCCCTGGAAAAACAAGACAAATTAATTTTTATAATATAGATAATTTATTTTACTTTGTAGATTTACCTGGATATGGATTTAGCAAAATGTCTAAACAAGAACAAATAAAAGTTGGTAACTTTATTGAAGAATATTTACTTACTAGAAAAAATATTAAATTAGTATTATTTTTGATTGATATAAGACATCTTCCTTCTGAAAATGATAAACTTATGTATAATTTTATAATAAATCATAATTTACCTTGTATTGTTATTGCTAATAAAGCAGATAAAATTGCTATAACAAAAGTAGATGACCAAGTAAATCTTTTGTCAAATGAACTAAACCCACTTCATGATTTAACTTTTTTACCATTTTCATCTGAAAGAAAAATCTACACTGAAAAAGTATGGGAAAATATAAATAACATAATTTAAAATAACTGATATTCGGAAAATATTTTATAGAAATATCCGAATATCAGTATTTATTATACAATTAAAACTGGTCTAAAACTATGTTTTGAGTTTGGATTTCCTCCTACTGCACCTAATGCAAATATTCCAGAATTGCCAACCCACTCAACTCTACCTCCACGTTCTATAAAACATGATGCTGTATTGCCTATTAAAGCAAAATCATTATTATAGTACATCTCTCCAAAACTTGTTTCCGTTGCTGTTGTATTTTCTTTTTTTATCCAATCAATTCCATTACTTTCTAACTTTCCATAATATGAATAGTCTTTTATTATTTCATATGTTGCATCAC
>CANQMY010000087.1 GCA_947625075.1 uncultured Clostridia bacterium | reverse complement strand
TGGAATAAATCTTTGGTATAACATTATATTTTCCTCTGTTTCTTTTTAATATTCTTTTGTTTAAAAATAATTATAAAGTTTTTTATTTAAGTAAACTTTCTATCTCCTCTTCTTTTAATCTTCTCCATTTACCTAAACTTAAATTTTTAACATCAATATTCCCTATTTTTGATCTATGAAGCGCTAATACTTTTTTTCCAATCGCTTCACACATCCTTCTTATTTCTCTATTTTTTCCTTCATGTATAGTTATTTGAAGTCTTGAAATATTTTTTTCATCATCTATTTTTAATATTTTTACTTTTGCTGGTCTTGTTATATAATCTTCCACTTCAAAATTATTTTTATTTTGATAATCTATTTTGCTTAATTGTATCAATACACCACTTTTTAACTTCTCAACATCTTCTGATGTTACTTTTCCGGCAATAGTTACGTTATATGTTTTCTCTATCTCGTTTTTTGGATGCGTTATTCTATTTATAAAATCTCCATCATTAGATAATATTAAAGCTCCTGATGTATACATATCAAGCCTTCCCACAGGAACAATCTTTTCATTTACTCCCTTAATTAAATCCATAACTGTATCTCTATTAAATTGATCTTTTACAGTCGTTACATATCCAATAGGTTTATTTAATAAAATATAAACTTTTTTATTTTCTGATTGTATAACTTGTCCATTATATTCAATTTTATCATTTTTGGGATTTACTTTACTTCCTAATTCTTTTATAACTTTCCCATTTACCTTAATTTTTCCTTGCAAAATAAGCTCTTCTGCTTTTCGTCTTGATGCAATTCCAGAACTTGCTATGAACTTTTGTAACCTAATTTTTTCATCTTCCAAACTAATTATCCTCCATAAGCTTTTCTTTTATAAAATCTATACTTTTGTAAAAGATATTGTCTAACATTTCCTTTGTAAAAATAGTATAAGTTCCATTCTCTATATCCATATTTTTTATATTTTTTAGATAATCAATCGTATTTTTGATATCATTTTTAGTTATAAAAAATCCTTCACTATCTTTTAATATTTTATTTTCATCAAAATTTGCATTTACATTTATTTTTTTTTGAAGATATTTTGTAAAAATTCTAAAATCCTTTTGTTTTTCTGCTACTGCTTCACTCCATGTTTCTATCTTTTCAGTACCATCAAATTGTTTTACTTTAATAATATTTTCATTTTTATTATACATATAAAAATAGTTACTATAACAATAATCATTCCAAAAATAATCTGTTAGCAAATGTATATAATAACCTAAAACAAATTGATTATCAAATTTAGATTTATATAATAACTTAAATTTTTGTATATCAGGAAGTGGAACATTAATTCCATTTCTGTCTACCATGTCTGCAAAATGAGTTATTTCATATTGAATCTCTTTTGAAATATCTTTTATTATATGTCCTCCTAATATATCAGGCGCTACATTTGCTAAAAGAAATTCTCCACTAGTATTTATTTTAACTTTTTCATTTAATTTATTAACTGTCGCAATATGCGTTATCCAACTTGGCATTATACTCTCTCCATTTTTTCTAATATTTCTTTAAAATATTTAGGTATTTCCGCTTCAAAATGCATTTTCTTTTTTAGTATAGGATGAATAAACTCTAATACTGTACTATGAAGCATTTGACCTTTTACACCAAATTCATTTTTTCCATTTGAATAAACTTCATCACCTACAACTGGATGTCCTATTTTTGCTAAATGAACTCTTATTTGATGAGTCCTTCCAGTATCAATTTTCACTCTTAAAAGTGTATACATTCCATATCTTTTTACAACTTTTATATGAGTTACAGCATTTTTTCCATCTCTGCTTACTTCCATCTTTTTTCTATCTTGTTTACTTCTTGCAATAGGCATATCAATAGTTGCATTATCTTCTTCAATATTTCCTTTAACTAATGCTGTATATATTTTAGTAACTTTATGATCTTTTATTTGTTCTGACAAATTTATATGTGCTTCATCGCATTTAGCAACTATTATCAATCCAGATGTATCTTTGTCTAACCTATGTACTATCCCTGGTCTTATTTCTCCACCAATTCCCGATAAATTTCCTTTACAATGATTTAGTATAGCATTTACTAGTGTTCCATCTGGATTTCCATTTCCAGGATGTACTACCATACCTTTTGGTTTATTTATAACAATTATATAATCATCTTCATAAATAATATCTAATGGGATTTCTTCTGCTTTTATACTTACTTCTTTTGGTGCATCAATTTTAATGATAATCTCATCATTATTTTTTACTTTATATGATTCCTTTTGAATTTTTCCATTTACAATAATATTACCATCTTTTATAAGCTTTTGTGCCATACTTCTTGATATATGCATATCAAGACTTGCTACATAAGTATCAAGTCTTTGATTATCAAAATTATTCAATTCTACAATATATCTTTTTTCACTCATATTATTACCCATAAATTATTCTTGATTTGCTACTCTTTCATAAATTATAAAATTTGAATCTTTGTAAAGTTCTTTATATTTTTCATCTCTAGAAATAAGCATTTTTAATTTAGAATTAACTTTACATATAACATGAGTAATTCCATAACTTTCAAATTTACTATCATACCATGTAGAAATATTTGCTACACTTATATAATCCGAAAATATATCTTGTCCTTCATATTTCTTCTCTTTTTTATTATATGTTCCGTTAAATTCTGGTGTATATAAATCACATCTTGAATCTATAAATACTGGTATATCATTTAACAATAAATAACTACCATAATTATAATCATTAAATAATCTAATATTTTTATAATCTAAATTCTCCTTAATCCACTTAGTAGCTTCTACTGGGTATGAATTAGTATTTATATAATTTGAATTTTTAGTTGGACTATAAAAATTATAACTTATCGCAAATATTAGCAATATTGTTAATATTTCTCCCAAAATGCTTGTCGTGTAGTTCATAAATTCTTCTGTGCCTTTTTTATCATATAGTTCTATTAAATTTGCAAGCATTGTACTAACTACCATTCCACCAAATAACACTAACATAGATATTTGTCTTCTTGTCATTAGTGCAAGTAAAGTTAATCCTCCAAAAAGAAATACATCTCTAAGTTTTAATTTAACTTTTGTAAATATTGCTAGTGCTAATGTTATTGATAATGTTATTAAAATAGGTACATTTTCAATTAAAGTAAGCGGTAAATGTTCACTTATGCTATCTGTTGTATTTCCTTGCATTATTTTAAATGTATATGTATAAGGCATATCTTTTATTGGTGTTAAAAGTCCTGTAAGTAAACATATTATCATTACTATAAATAATTTTATTACATTTTTATTTTTTTCAAGTATTATTTTATAAGGTTTCTTTCTTCTATCATTTTGTTTTATCAAATCAGTTTCAAATATTTGATTTGATTTATCTAATGTTTTGTTAAGTTTTAAAAGTTTTTCTTTATACTTTTCAATTTTATCATTTTTTGCTTTTTTCAATTTATTATTTGTATATTTTATTCTTTGCTTTATCCACATTTGAAACACTTTATGTGGAATATGAAAGTCTATAATTGCAGTAATTGCATATTCCGCTAAAAAAGGTAAATATAATATAAAGTAAAATGGAAATACAGCAGAATGAATATTTGCAATTAATATTGGTATTAAAATCAAAAGTGCAGTATATGACCATTTTGGTTTTTCCAAAAATTTTACTATTAAAAGCATGGTAGCAACAAATAGTACAAACGTAACAAGTTGTGCTCTAACTGCAATATATTCTCTCATTAATTCCATTTGTCCTAATGTTAATACAAATGAAATAACAGAATTTTTTGATATTTTTTTATTTGTAAAATATAATAAAATTCCTAAAATTACTGTAAGTACAATAGCTGAAATATATAATCCAAAATATCCTCCTGCAAAATCAAATATAAGAGAAATTACTATATCATATAACCAATGAGGATACATATATGGCAAATTTTCATGCCATGAGAAATGATCTTGATAATCTATGCCATTTTCTCTTATTAATTGTCCTATCTTTATAGTATAAAATGTGTCATTTTGAAAACTTTTTGGTACAATTGACATACAAAATACCGCTATACAAAATACTGCTAAAATATTAAAAGCAATATTTATACTCTTTTTATCTTTTGTTTTATTTTCTTTTTTGGCCTTAGTTTTCTCTTTTTTTTCTTCCGTATTAGTTAACCTTTTATCGTTCTTGATAAATCTCGGTTTCCACATTTTAAATATTTCTCCTTTTTATTTATGTGTTTAAAATTTATTTAATTACAATGTTATATATCCTATTTGGAACATAGATCTCTTTAACTATTTCTTTTCCTTCAATATATGATTTTACTTTTTCATCATCATGAACTTGTTGTTTTACTTTAGAATTTTCCTCATCCTTCTTTATATCTATGTTTGCCCTTAATTTTCCATTAATTTGAATTGGAAGGTCTATCATTTCATCAATTGTTTTTTCTTCATCATATTTAGGCCAAGGAGTATATGCTAATTGCTCTTTATTGCCTAATCTTTCCCATATTTCCTCTGTTATATGAGGTGCAAATGGATTTAATAATTGTAAAAATACTTCATATTCTTTTTTAGTTATTTTTTTAGCCTTACTAAACTCATTTACCATTGTCATAAATGTTGATACACAGGTATTATATTTCATTTCTTCAATATCATTAGAAACTTTTTTAATTGCTTTATGCATCATTGATTCAAATTCTTTTGAATAACTATCTTCATCAACTAATATATCTTGCATTGACCAAACTCTATCTAAGAATTTGCTACATCCTCTTATACTTTCCATAGACCATGGAGCTGTTTGATCAAATGGTCCCATAAACATTTCATATACTCTAAAGCTATCTGCTCCAAATTCTTCTATTATATCATCAGGATTTATAACATTTCCTTTTGATTTAGACATTTTCTCGCCATTTTCTCCAAGTATCATTCCATGTGATGTACGTTTTTGATATGGCTCTTTTGTTGGAACTAAACCTAAATCATATAAGAATTTATGCCAAAATCTTGAGTATAATAAGTGAAGTGTTGTATGTTCCATACCACCATTATACCAATCTATTGGTGACCAATATTCTAATGCTTTTTTAGATGCGAATTCTTTATCATTGTGTGGATCCATATATCTTAGATAATACCAAGAAGATCCTGCCCATTGTGGCATTGTATCTGTTTCACGTCTAGCTTCTTTACCACAGTGTGGACATTTTGTTTTAA
>CANQMY010000086.1 GCA_947625075.1 uncultured Clostridia bacterium | reverse complement strand
AACATATGAAAAAAGTAATAAAAGAACAAGGAATAACATTAGTAGCACTTGTAGTCACAATTTTAATATTATTAATATTAGCAGGAGTAACACTTCGGAACAGTATTAGGACAAAATGGAATAATTGAAAAAGCAAAAGAAGCAGTAGAAAAGTATGAGGAGTCGTCAGAAAATGAGAGTAAAGCATTAACAGAATTAGGACAGAAA
Source organism: uncultured Clostridia bacterium (assembly GCA_947625075.1). GTDB lineage: Bacteria > Bacillota > Clostridia > TANB77 > CAG-508 > CAG-793. The sequence goes on along the minus strand of CANQMY010000086.1, from coordinate 5,108 downwards.
TTAGAAGATTTAAATATAGACTATAATGATTATGTAGGAGCATATGTAGAAGGATATAAACCAGATAAAAAACAATTTGTAATAACATCAAATACATCAGGAGTAAGTAAAGGAGATATAGATCAGAACAATATAGAAATTGAAAATGATAATCAAATATTTGAAACAGAAGAAGGAATGAAATGGAGAATCTGGGATTATGATGAAAATACAAAAACTATAAGATTAATATCAGAAAAACCAACAGATGCAACATTATCATTAAAAGGAGCAACTGGATATAATAATGGAGTATGGGCAATAAATGAAATATGTAGACAGTGTTATGGACAATATAATAGTGATGGAAAAATGAAAGAAGGAATAAATGTAGCAAATTTAAGAAGGAGTGATATAGAGAAAGTAACAAAGTATGATTATACCAAATATAATCATAACGCAGATGAATCAAATGAAAATGGGACAGGTATTTATATTTATGGAGAAAAAATGAAAAATAATAATGATTATGGTGTTAATTATCCTAAGATATGGGAAACAAATGATAAAAAATGGACATACGAAAATAATGATGGAAAAGTAACAGGAGATAAAGAAGGACTTATATGGGAAGAAGAAAATGGGTATGAAACAGAGAACCGGAATAGAAGTTGGAAATAATGATACGGAATTTAGACAATCATACTGGTCATATGATTATGGAACAGAAGCAAAATTAGAAGACTGGATAAATACGAATTATTATAATCTAATATTTGGTGAAAATAATTGGTCGTACTGGACTTCTTGTAGATGTACGACACTTAGAGGCAATTATGTTCTATTTTGCTTGCAAACTGTTGGACATCAGAGTATTGCAATGAGGAGTTTATATGCAACAAATAATAAATTTACTGGAGGACCTGGATTTACACGTTCAGGAAGTGCAGTTCGTCCAATAGTTTCTATCAATTTGAAAACTAGTAAATACAGTTTAAAAAAGATTAAGGATGCTGATGAAAATGTAAGCTTTCTTTTAGAAAAAGATAACTAATAAACTATAAAATAATAATTCTTATAAAAACTTGAAAAGGTAAATTATAAGAATTATTATTTTTATTATAATAAAAAAATAATACTTTTTTTTATAAGTAATTTGTGCTATAATATAATTCAATAATTAATAAGAGGAGTAAAAATTAAAAATACAAGGAGAAATTTAAATGGAAATATCAACATCTTTATTAAGTGTAAAAGAAGAACAATCAGTCCATACATTTTATAGACTAGAAACAGCACATACAGATTATTTTCATATAGATGTAATGGATGGAAAATTTGTAGATGATGATACTACAGAAAAAATGAAAATATATTCAGATAATTTAAAAAACATTACTAATATTCCTCTAGATGTACATTTAATGGTTAAAGATGTAAAGAAATATGTAGATATATTTTCTCCAAATGAACCTAAATGTATAACGTTTCATTTAGAAGCTACTAAGAATAAGGAAGAGGTATTTGAGATTATAAACTATATTAAACAATACTCAAAAGTAGGTATATCAATAAAACCTGATACTGAAGTAGAAAAAGTATATGAATTTTTACCATTTGTACATAGTGTTTTAGTTATGACAGTTAATCCAGGAAAGGGTGGACAAAACCTTATTCCAGAAACAATAGATAAAATAAAAAAATTAAGAGAATATATTGATTCTAATGATTTAGATACAGAAATAGAAGCGGACGGTGGAATAAATATAGAAAATATTAAAGAATTAAAAAAAGCAGGAGTTAATATTGCAGTGGTTGGAAGTTCATTAATAAATTCTAAAGATTATAAGTACACTATAAATAAATTAAAAGAAGATTAAAAATAAAAAGGTATAAGAAAATGGCGAATAGAAGAGCAAGAACTAGAAGAAAAGAAAATAAGGTTATAGAGACTATTAGCAATAGGAATTTTATAAAATTAAGTATTATATTTATAATAATAATAATCGTATGTATTTTAATAATTCAATTTTTAAATTTAAAAGAAAAGAAAAAAGTTGCCGAGGAAAAAGCTAGAATTGACGCACAAATAGAAGATATTTATATATCAACATCTGCTAAGATGAATAGTGCAAATGAATATAAAACTAATCAAATAATTAGATTAGCAGCTGTTGGTGATATTTTATGTGGCAATAATTTAAAAGAATATGGAAAAGATTATAATAATATTTTTACAGATATTTCTAAATATTTTAATGATTCAGATATTACAATTGGAACTTATGAAACAACAATAACAGAAGAAACAAAAAGTTTTGCTGATGCTGTAAAAAATAGTGGAATAAGCTTTGTAAGCTTAGCTCATAATCATGCATTAGATAATGGTATAGAAGGATTAAATAAAACTAAAGATTATCTAGAATCTATAAATATAAAAACTGTTGGAACTTATGAATCTACTCCAGAAAATAGAGTAAAAATAATAGAAATCAAAAATACTAAAATCGCAATTACTGCTTATACATACAATAATAATAAAGAGGGAGTAAATATTTATTCAGAAGATTTAGTAAAAGAAGATTTGAAATATGCAGAAGAAAATGCACAAATTACGATAGTGATGATGCATTGGGGAAATGTTAATACTAATGAAACCAATAAAACACAAGAAGAACAAGCAAAATTTTTGATTAATAATGGAGCAGATATAATAATTGGAGCACATCCATCAGCAGTACAAAAAATGGAGGTAGTTCAAAATCAAGATTTTAAAGACTGTTTTATTGCATATTCGATAGGAGATTATACATCAGACTTTGCAATAGAAAATTCTAACTTAGAACTTATTTTAAATATACAAATATTTGTTGATAAAGAAGGAGTAGCATCACTATATAAAGTTGACTATACACCAGTTTATATGCTAGATAAAGGTTCTAAATTTAAGGAAAATAGATTTAAAATATTAGATATGAAGTCAGAAATTGCAAATTATGATACTAATATAAGTACAATAGATAAAAACACTTATGAAAAATTAATAAGAGGTGTAGATAGATTAAATTCTATTTTAGGAAAAAAATAATAAGAAATTTGTAATATGAGGAATAATAATGAAAGTAGGTTTTATATCACTTGGATGTAGTAAAAATCTTGTAGATACTGAAATGATGATAGGCATATTTAAAAAAGAAGGTTTTGAAATAGTAAATAATCCGGAAGAAGCTAATATAATAGTTATAAATACATGTGGATTTATAGCTCAAGCTAAAGAAGAAGCAATTAATACAATATTAGAAATGGCAGAATATAAAAAGAAAAATTGTAAATTTTTAATTGTTACAGGATGCTTAATTGAAAGATATAAAGATGAACTTATTAAAGAAATACCTGAAGTTGATTTGTTTATAAAGTTTAGTGAATATGAATCATTTTGGAATGAAATTAAAAAATTATTATCTTCATGTAAATATGAAAATAATAAATTAGATTTCTTAAATAGAGTAGTTACAACCGGAGTAAATTATGCATATATAAGAATAGCTGAAGGATGTAACAATTTTTGTACATTTTGTGCAATTCCTTATATACGTGGTAGATTTACTAGTAGAAAAGAAGAAGATATTTTAGAAGAGGTAAAAGTACTAGTAAAAAAAGGCATTAGAGAATTTATAATAATTGCTCAAGATACTACTAAGTATGGTGTTGATTTATATGGAGAGCCAAAGCTAGCAGAACTATTAAATAAAATAAGTAAGATAAATGGGGTAGAATGGATAAGATTTTTATATTCTTATCCAGAATCAATAACAGATGAATTAATTGAAGAAGTAAAAAATAATAATAAAATATGCAAATATTTTGATATACCAATGCAACATATTTCTAATGAAATATTGAAAAGAATGAATAGAAAAACAACTATGGATAGTACTAAAAGATTGATAACAAAGTTAAGAAAAGAAATTCCAGAGGTAATAATTAGAAGCACATTAATGGTAGGATTTCCGGGAGAAAGTGAAAAAGAATTTCAAGAACTTTGTGAATTTGTAAAATGGGCAAAATTTGATAAATTAGGATGTTTTACTTATTCAAAGGAAGAAAATACAGCAGCTTCTACAATGAATAATCAAATACATTCATCAACTAAGAAAGCAAGATATAATAAAATAATGAAAATACAACAAGAAATATCAAAGGAAAATCTAAAGAGATTTATAGGAAATACATATAAAGTATTAATAGAAGATGCTATTGTAGACGATAATAATGAAGTATATTTTGTGGGAAGAACTTATATGGATGTACCAGAAATTGATGGGTGTATTTATTTGAAGGGAAAAGCAGAAATAAATACTTTTGTAAATTGTAAAATTATTGATATAAGTGAGTATGATTTAATTGGAGAAATATTATAAAATAAAAATGGTCAAATTAATTTGACCATTTTTATGATATATACAAATCAAATATGATTTTCAAACAATTATATTGTAAATTAAGTTAGTAAACATACATACTACAATTCCACAAACAGTAGGAATTAAGAAAGAAAGTGCAGTCCATTTAAGACTACCAGTTTCTTTTTTGATTGTAAGAAGTGTAGTTCCACAAGGAAAATGTAGTAAAGAAAATAGCATTACATTAATTGCAGTGATTATAGTCCAACCATTTTCTATAAGTATATGAAATATGCTATGTATATTTTCCATATCAACTAAGGTTCCGGATTTCATGTAGCACATAAGAATAATTGGAAGTACAATTTCATTAGCAGGAAGGCCAAGAATAAATGCTGTTAAAATGTAACCATCTAATCCCATAAGTTTTGCAAATGGGTCAAAGAAATTAGCAATATAATTTAAAAGACTAGCACCTCCAACACTAATATTAGAAAGTACCCAAATAACAACACCAGCAGGAACAGCAACACTTAATGCTCTACCTAATACAAAAAGAGTTCTATCAACTATTGAGCTAACTAAAATTCTTCCAATCTGTGGTTTTCTGTAAGGTGGAAGTTCTAAAATAGCACCTTCAGTTTTTCCTTTTAATAAAGTAAGAGAAAGTAATTTTGATATAAAAAATGTAAACATTATTCCTACAGAAATTATAAGAAAAACTAC
>CANQMY010000085.1 GCA_947625075.1 uncultured Clostridia bacterium | reverse complement strand
ATTAATAAAACTTTTTCAAACATTTAAACATTAAATTAGTAATGAATAAATATTTTTTCTAAATATTCTATTCTTTGATTTACTGCGTAACCTTGTAACATATAATCTTATTGAACATTATATTTTTTTCCATCTTCGGCAGTATGTTCAAAAAATGAGCATACTGATTTTTCTTCTATTTTTTCACCTAATAATAAAAAACAATTTTAAGATTAAATAATCCTAAAATTGCTTTTTACTATAATTTTTTATAATTTTCTCTACAAAATTATAAATTTTTTCTTTCTATCTTGCGTGGCTGAATGATTTTTGAAACTCAACAACATAAAATTTCCTTTAATCCAATGCTTCCATTACAACGTCATACTTGTTCTCGTCTGTGCCTTTTTTCACTAACTTAGCTCCAGATTCTCCCGGTGAAAGAAAAACCACAGGACGTACTCCCAAATCAAATGAGAAGTAACTATAATAACTTAAGCGTCCCCATCGACAGCATATCGCAGTTAAAAATGTTTCATTTGAAGCATGAGGCGAAGCTAACCAATATCCATTACAATAATATGTTGTTTCAGTGTGTGGAAAAAATGTCCCATATTCCTGTAATTTAGACTTTTCTGGTGCAGAAGGTGCAGAATCTGTCGTACCATTCACATACATGCTTCCTTTCGATATGATGTCACCAAATCTATAGTAATATCCATATTCATCTGCCACTGGTTCAGCCTCGATTGGTTTTAAAACATCGTCTCCAGTTACTGCCTCTTTCCATGCTGCACACCACATTTCCAATGTAGGTCCACCTGTTACAAATTCTATACATTCTTTCTTACTCGATGCTTTTTTTATTCCTTCCCATGCATCTTTATTTAATAAATGTGATACGGCCCATGCATTCCCACGTTTCTCATTTAAGTTATATCCTTCGTGCATTACAACACTTAAATCTGGTAGGCTTAAAAATTTTTTAAGTCCATCCCAATGTACACTATATTTATAGTTAGAATATTGTTGAAATCCATTTCCTTTTAATGCTCCACTATTTCCTATTACTCCCCATGTCTCTAAATTTGTTGCTGGTACATAATCTGCTGCTATCAAAAATATTCTATCTTTCGTTGCATAAAATAATTCCCAATCATCTGTTGTATCACTATTATTATTTACTTCTAACCCTAAATCTACATATTTTCCTTGATATTCTTTTAGATTGCTTGCTATCTCACTACTTCCTATTTCTTTTTCAGGTGGTGGATTTTCATTTCCGTATTTGTTAACTTCTTTTTCTAAATCTGATATAAATTCTTCTTCATTCGTTTGAGCTTCCTTATACTTTTCTGCTCCTCCTTTTGCTCTTTCAAAAAGTCCATTTTCTGATAATGCTATATTTAATGTTACTCCCGCTAAAATTAACAAAATAATTACTGTTACTACTAAAGCTATTAATGTGATTCCCTTTTCTCTTAATTTTTCTACTTTTGTTATTCTTTTTAATTTTAAATTTTCTTTGCTTAACATTTCTTTCATTAGTTTTCTTGGCATTTTTCTCTTTCTCCTTTTAATTTTTTTCTTTTAGTATTTTCTTAATTTACTTTGTTTTTCTTTGGTGTTTTTTTCTTTTTTGCATTCCAGCAATTTTATTAAATTCAGTAAATAGTTTATTATATATCATTTTTTATTATGTTAATTTTTATTAATGAAAAAACTTAATAAAAAGTAATAATCTTTATTTAGCTTAATTTCAAAGCTATTTTATAGATTATTACTTTTTATTTTTTTACAAAAATGTAATATTAATTTATTTTTGTTTTATTGCATAAGTGCTATTGTTATGTTATATTTTTAATATATTAATTTTTATTAAGTTTTTTCATTAATAAAATTTACTTTTTCTTTGAATTAAATACCCATTTATTTTGCATTCTATAACTGAAAAAATATAATATTGTATCAACTATTATCTTAATTAATGTTTCTGGTAGTTTAATTAGTTTTGAGAAAATAATAACTAATATTGCTGATAATGACATTTGAAAAATACATAATGCATAATATTTGATTATTGTATTTCTAACATTGCCTTTATTTTTAAATGTTATATTTCTATTTAATGTGTAATTAACCAAAGATGATATTACTCTTGCACCTATTGTTCCTATTGTAATTGATATAGCTTGATCAAAATTCTGAGTTACTAATAACAATATTTTAAATATGAATATATCTAATAAAAATGATATTATTGAAGCAATTGAATATTTTATTAATGAGCTAAATATATTTTTATATATTAAAATAGAATCTTTTATAGGTCTAAAATGAGTTCCTTTATTTTCATCTATATAAACTGTATCAATTGGTATTTCTATTATTTTTATTCTTTTTAATATAGAATATATTAGCATATTTGTTTCATATTCATATCTATTTCCTTTTAATTCTATATAATCATCTAATAAACTTGTTGGTATAGCTCTTAAACCGGTTTGAGTATCTGTAATTTTAACACCATATAATAACTTAAATATTGCAGACGTTAAGTTATTTCCTATTCTACTTTTTATTGGAACATTTTTATCTTTTAAATTTCTAACTCCTAATATTAAATTGTTTTTATTATCTTTTAATGCCTCTGAAAGTTTTATTATATCTTTTATTAGATGTTGCCCATCGCAATCTGCTGTAATAATGCCATTAAAGTTTCCTTTCATAGTTTTAAATAACTTAAGCCCATCTTTTAATGATTTACCTTTTCCTTCGTTATTAGTATGTTTTATAATTTTACATTCTTTTCTTTTTTCTATATTATCAAATATTTCATTACAACTGTTATTACTTCCATCATTTACTACTATAATATTTTTAAAACCATTATCAATTAATTCTTCTATATAGTTTATAAATTCTTTTTTTGGGTTTAACGAAGGTATTAATATTACTACTTTTTTATTTGCTTCTGATAACATTAGGTTTCTCCTCTTTGTTTTTCTTTTCTACAAATTCATCAATCTCTTCAGATTCTCTTAATACTATAATATAGTCATAATCATTTATATTTTCAATCTCAGATAAGCTTCTTATCACTTTTACATCTTTAGTCCAAAATTCATATTTACAAATATAATAAACATAGTCTTTTTTGATATTTTGATCATCATATACATATACTAGATATTTTTTATCTTTTTTAAAGTGATTTTCTTTTTGTATGTCTAATATTTCAAATCTAACTGAATTATTTTTCTTCTGTCTTTTAGTTAATACACTTATATTATTTTCTGCAAATACAATCATAAATATTATTGATACTATACTAATTACGTTAAGAATGTATTTTAATATTTTTTTATCTTTATCATACTTAGATATATATTCTAATATTCCAATAATTAAAATTCCACATATGTATAATGTCATTGTTCCTAGATATCTTTCATATCCAGCAAGTTTTATTGCCTCGTCTAGAGGCATTGAAAAAATAAACATTGCAAATAAACCAATTTGATATATAAAATAACTTATTAAACCTAACTTAAATAAAAACAATATTTCTTTTCTTAAATCTTTATTCTTCCATGACATTGCTATTAAAATAATAAAAGTAATAAGTATTATTATAAAAGGTATATTTTGCTTATTAGGTTTAACTGTTCTTTTTATAAAAGCATCAAATATTTTTGCTATTTCTTCAGTATCTTTTGCTTTAAAGTTTTGAATATAATTATCTACAGACATTGCGTGTCTTGAAGTATATGCTCGTGAAAATACTAATCTTATATGTCCTTCCCATAAAATAAACATTAAAAATGGTATTAAAGCCATTAAAATATATTTAGATTTAAATATTTTTTTCTTTCCATTACTTTTAATATAATATATAAACCATACAATAAGATCAATTAATACAAATAATATTCCACTATTTTTTACTAATATAAGAAGTGACAATAAAGGGATAGATAATATTAATCCCTTCTTTGTATCATTTCTATAATAAAATATAATAACTAAAGCTGCTATTGCTAAAACAGCTAATACTGTATCTACAACAAGTGCTGTTATAAACATATTTCCAAGTAATAAATAAATTGATGATAAAATGCAAATTACTGTTGATATTATTCTATTCTTTTTATTTTCAAGAGCATATATTGTATAAATACTACTAAAAATTAATATACTTTGAGCAAATAACATTGCACCTTCTGATTTGCCTATATATTTGCACATATAATAAACAAAACATGCTGTTCCTGGAGGATATGCTGTAAATTGTATCGTATTTGAAGTAAAGTTTGGAAGCCTGTCATTTTTAAGCATGTCTTTAACAATCATTCCCCAGTGAGAAAAATCATCATAATGAATAAAATTTCTTCCTTTTAAAAGATAAGCAAATAGTGCTATAAATAACAAAAAAATAATCGAATTAAAATCTATTTTTAATTTCTTTTTATTTTTTATCATTATATATATTTCATGTATACAAGTAAAAAATCCTATTACTCCAATTAAAATTGTTACATATTTCATAAAATTAAGTATTCCTGCTAAATACTCAATAACAGCTATTGTTGATATTAATATAATAGGAATAAACTCTTTTTTTACTTTGTCAATTCTAATAAAACATAGATAAAACCCTAAACATGATACTATAAAAAATATTACTTTTAGTGCATTCATTTTTTCCCCTTTTTTCTATAAATCTTTCAATTTTAACATTACCTTGTACTATACTAATTATTTTTATTTTTATTTTTATTTTCTTTTAAATCTTTTATCTTTTCTGAAATAGATTTATCAAACACATTTCTGAATATTAAAGATAAACCAATTATAATTAGACCAATAGGCAATAATAATTTCCATGTAATTACAAAATCTAATATTCCTATTGAACAAAGTAATAAAACAATACCTATAACTAATCCTATAAGATTTCCCATTTTATCCTTATCTTTTATTAAACCTATAAAACATGGAACTATAATAAATAATGTCCACCATCCATCAAAAAATAAATTAATATTAGTAATTCCCAATATATTTAATCCTATAATAATACCTAATACTATTAATACTAATCCCCATAAAATATTTCCAACTTTTTTCATTTTTTTCTCCTTATATTCCCATTATACTATAACCACTATCTGCATATATTACTTGTCCTGTAATTGCATCTGACATTGAGCTAAGTAAAAATGTTGCTACATCACCTATTTGTTCTATTGTAACATTTCTATGTAATGGTGCCTTTTCTTCTACAACTGTAAGTACAGTTCCAAAATCTTTTATTCCTTTTGCTGATAAAGTTTTTATTGGTCCACTAGATATTGCATTTACTTTTATTCCATCTTTTCCAAGATTTTCTGCTAAGTATCTTACACTTGCTTCTAATGCTGCTTTAGCAACTCCCATTACATAATAACCTGGCAAAA
>CANQMY010000084.1 GCA_947625075.1 uncultured Clostridia bacterium | reverse complement strand
ATTGATATTCTTATTCCTATATTAGGAAATTCTTCACATAACTTAATTATTCTATCAGTAAAAAATCCGTTAGTAGATATTACTATTCTATCGGATTTTTTATAAAGTTCTCTTACAATATCTGATAAATCTTCTCTTATAAATGGCTCTCCACCTGTAATATTAGTAAAGTACATTTGTGGTAATTTTTTTATTGTTTCAACACTTAATTCTTCTTCAGGTTTCGATGGTTTTTTATATCTGTTACACATAGTGCATCTAGCATTGCATCTATAAGTTACAATTACTGTTCCATTTAATTTTTTTGTAGACATTTATTTTTCTCCTTCATATATATATCTATCAGTTGTTCATAATAAAAATCTTTTGAATATTCTTTTTTTGCTTTTTCTTTTGCCTTTTTTCCCATTTCTATTCTTAATTTACTGTTTTCAAAAAGATTGTTTATTTTTTCTGTAAGCTCATTTATATTATTATATTCATATAATACTCCATCTTGCTTATCTTTTATAAGCTCTTGTATTCCAGCTATTTTAGCTCCAACAACTGCCTTTCCTATTGCTTGTGATTCTAATACAGAATAAGGGCAATTTTCATAGCAAATTGATGGTACTATAACAAATGAAGCATTACTAATATATTCTTTTATCTCCTTTTGAGTTAAATAACCTAATAATTTTATATTTTTTAATTTATTATTTTTTATTATATTTTTTATATTTTCTTCTTCTGGTCCAGTTCCAGCAATATATAATTTTTTGTCTTTAATATTTTTAAATGCTTCTAATAAATTTAGTACTCCTTTTTCTTTTGATAATCTTCCAAAATATAATGCATACCCTTTATCATTAATATCTAAATCATACTCATCTAAATCTATGAAATTATGTATAACTTTTATTTTATTTTCATCTATTCCATCTTGTATTAGTTTTCCTTTAACAAAATTACTTGGTACAATTATACAATCAATTTGTTTTTTATAAATTTTTTTTATTCTATAATACCTTGCTTCTATTGCACCTAAAATACTCTTTAAACTAGAATTTTTTATGCATTTATTCTTTATACAGTTTATATATTTACCTTTCATACATTTTTCACAAATTTCATTATTCTTATCTAGCATAAGAATAGCTGGGCATATGGCTTGTATATCATGTGCTGTGTATATTATTGGTATTTTTCGGTCTTTTATTGGTTTTATTATTGATGCTGATAATTGTCTTTGAAAATTATTCAAATGTACTATATCAGGTTTAAATTCATCTAATACTTTTTCTATTTTCTTTTTATTTTCTTTTGAATATATTATATCAAATGCTTTTAATATGTTATTGCTACTTAAATTAATTGCATTAGTAAAATATTCTGGATAATTAGTCTTTATATTATTATTATCTAACATAGAAAAAAAAGCTACTTCATGTCCATTGCTGACTAATAAATCAGCTAGTTTGAAATAATATTTTTCACTTCCTCCTTTTAGATAATGAAACTTATTTACAATTAATATTTTCATTTCTTCTCCACAACAATTTTTATATTTCTAATGATTTCTCTAGATATTTTTTTGCTTTATTTCTTTCTTTATTTAATTTTTCATCAACATTTTCATAGTTAGTATTAAATGCATTTTTTATTATTTCGTTTATGTTGTCTGTCTCTAATATTTCTCTATTTTCTAATTCTAGTTCTTTTAGTAATCCATGTATTCTAAAATCATTTTTTCCATTTAATGAATAAAAATTTTTATTAAACAATATAGAAAATACTGTACCATGAAAAGAAGATGTAATTACTAATTCAGCATTTTTTATTAAATTTAAAAATTCCTTTGGTCCACTATTATATAATTTTCTAAATCCACTATTTATATCATATTTCAATGACATATTTGCAACTACTATCGGCATATTTAGACTCTTTCCTATCTTTTTTAAAAGAAGTTGTCTATTTTTATTTGGCTTTAATGTATAATATAAAATATATTTACCTCTTCTTATTCTTTTTTCATCTATTAATGATTCATAGTCTTCTTTGTTCAATAATAATGTAGGGTCTACATTAACTTCTGATTCTTTTCCTATTAAACTATAAATATATTCTTGAGATTGTTTTTCTCTAACTGAAATATTATCATATTCACTCAAGTATTTTTTTATTTTTTCTTCTTCTTTTCGTTCTTTTTCTATTGGTCCCATACTTGTTGCATAAGATATTTTCTTACCATTGTTAGAAAAATCTAAAAAATAACTCCACGAAAAATCAGTTGCATTTAGATTCCATACTTGATCACTACCACTTATAAAATAATCAGCTTTTATATTATCTTTTTTTAATTCTTCTTCATTTAAATATTCTCTAGTAACATTTAAATTTTCACTAATAAATTTTTCAAAATTTTGCTCTCTTTTTTTTAGTTTTTTTCCATATAATATAGTCTTTAATAATTTATTTAATAAATTACTACTAATTCTATAATTATATACATCTTTTTGTATTTTAGTTCTTAAATTTATTATTTTATAATCAACATTACCATTATATAATTTTTTTATATATTCTTGTAAAGCATAAGCTTGTAGCATTGATCCAAAATTATAAGCAGAGTGAAATGTTATTGTTCTTATCTTTTTCATATAATTAATTCCTATTTATTTTTTTTATATATCCATATTTAGCATATAGTTCTAAATTTATAATACTCTTTACTTTTAATTCCTAGCTTATTTAATTGTCTATTATCTTTTAATACTTCATCTATATTTCTTTTTTATTTTACAATTTTCTTTTATTTTTCTAATATTAATCAAATTGCACCTTTTCCAATAAAAATTTGTAAAGCAGTTTTTATTATTATTTTTATATCCAACCATAAACTTTTATTTTTTATGTAATAATCATCTAATTCTAATCTTTCTTCAAATGTTGTATTACTTCTACCATTTACTTGCCAGTATCCTGTTATACCTGGTTTACATTTTATTATGTTTTTATAATATTCTCCCATATCTTCTTTTTCTCTTGGAAGATATGGTCTTGGTCCAACTAGGCTCATGTTTCCTATTAATACATTGAAAAATTGTGGAAATTCATCTATACTTGTAGTCCTTAAAACTTCTCCTAATTTCGATATTCTTGGATCATTTTTTAGCTTTTTATATTTTTTATATTCCTTTTTAGCATCTTCATTTTCTTCTAAATATTTTTTTAATTTTTCATCAGCATTCATGCACATAGTTCTATATTTATATAGTTTAAATTGTTTTCCATTTTTTCCAATTCTTAAATGGACATAAAAAATCGGACCTTTGTCTTCTTTTTTTATCTTCCTAACAATTGTAATAAATAATGTTAAAGGAATTAATATTATTGTTCCAAGTATTCCTACAAAAATATCAAATACTCTTTTTATAAAAAAATATATAAAATTACTGATAATACTTTTTACTTTTTTGTTAGATATCACTGTTATTTTATTTTTTATGTTTTTATCTTCATTTTCTAGTAGTTCATTACTTGCCTGCATATCAGTCATTTTATTTTCCCCCTCTAATTTCATTCTGACCATATTTGTCTATTTTTAATTATATATTATTTTATTACTTTAGTAAATACTTTTTATTTCTTTTTTAGTGGTATTTTTTGCTTTATTTTAATTATATTAATCCCAAAATGTCTTAATATGATTTCCTGCATTTGTATGTATTATCTCTCCAGAAATACATTTAGAAGCATCACTAAGCAAAAAACATGCAACTTCTGCAATTTCTTCTGGTAGAAACACTCTTCCTGCGGCACAATCTCTATAATAATTTCCATTACTTGTATCAACATATCCTTTTGTCATATCTGTACTAGTAACACCCGGTGCTATTGCATTTACTCTTATTCCGTCTTTATACAGTCTTCTTGATAATGCCTTTGTAAGAGTATTTATTGATGCTTTAGTCATTCCATATGGTATATCATAACATTGATCCGCTGTTTCAGATGAAATAAATAGTAAATTTGCATCTTTTATATCTTCATTTAATTTCATCTCTAAAAATGCTTTACTTAAAAAATATGCACCTTTCAAGTTTATATCAAATTGTTTATTAAATCCTTCCTCTGTAACATTTCCGAAGTTTCCTTCATGTAAAGAAATTCCTGCATTATTTACTAAACAATCTATATTTCCCTTAAACATTTTTTTACATTCTTCTAAGAATTTCCTATCTTTTTTAATTTCAGATATATCAAATTTTATATATTGACATTTATCGTCAGTACCCCCCCCCGCGAAATTTTTCTAATTGCTGCCTTTAATGTATCTTCATTTCTTCCAGTTATAATTACATTAGCTCCTTCAGAAATAAATTTTTTTGCCATATAGAATCCTATACCTCTACTACCACCAGTTATAACTATATTTTTATTTTTAAGAATTTCTTTGTAATTAATCTGAGCAATTTTTATTGTAATATTTTTCTTTCTATTTGATCTTATAATTTTTTTAATTTTTGTTATATATTTTTTTATTTTCATTTTATTCTCCAATTTCATATATTTATAAAGTACTTTCAACTCTAATTATCACTAAGATTATATAATTTATATCACTTTTTGTAAAGTATTTTTCGTCAATTAATAAATACCCGTGTGTGTGTGTGTGTGTGTGTGTGTGTACTCTCTCAAGGGTTTCATGGTTTTTATTATTTTTTTTATATATTAATTTATTTTTATAATCTCCTATAAAATATATACCTTAAGCAAAAAAATACACACCTCTATTTAATATCGCAGTTTTCTTAATTGGTTTATTTAAATATTGGTGTGTATTAAATTGTTATTTTATTTCTTATTTATTTGTTATGTTTTTTTACTATAATTAAAGCTACTATAGCTATTATAGATATAATCATTATGCTTGAAAGCTCAATTATATTTATATCTCCTGTTGCTGGTACTACTGCCTTTGTAACTTCTATATCAAATGTCTTTTCTAAGTTTCCATCTATATAAACATTTATCCTTACTTTTCCTGCAGTTATTGCTCTTATTATTCCTTTTTCATCTACTGATGCTATTTTTTCATCACTTGAAGAATATGTTATTTCAACATTTTGTGCCATTTCTTCTGGTTCTATTTTTACATTTATTTGTTCTGTCTCTCCTACTACTAATTTATTTCTTCTTATTTCTATAATAGGTTTTATAGTTGGCATTTCTGTAACTATAATTTGTGCTGTTGCTGTATAATCTTCTACTTTTGCTGTTATGGTTGTCTCTCCTACTCCCACTGCTGTTACTACTCCGTTGCTATCTACTGTTGCTACATCTTTATTTGCTGTAATCCATTCTATTTTTGGAATTGGAGATATATTTTCTGGTGTAAGTTTATATTGCATTTTAAATTCTGTACCTCTACTAATTTCTATTCTTGAATCTGTAAATTCTATTCCTT
>CANQMY010000083.1 GCA_947625075.1 uncultured Clostridia bacterium | reverse complement strand
CTTTTTGGTGGAGGTAAAGCAGAGCTTGTTTTAGAAGATGAAGATAATATCTTAGAATGTGGAATAGATATAAAAGCCCAACCAACAGGAAAGAAACTTCAAAATATGATGCTTTTATCAGGTGGAGAAAAAGCAATAACAGCAATAGCTATATTATTTGCAATATTAAAAATAAATCCAGCTCCATTTTGCATATTAGATGAAATTGAAGCGGCCTTAGATGATGTAAATGTATATAGGTTTGCAGATTTTTTAAAGAAATTTAGCAAGAAAACACAATTCTTAGTAATAACACATAGAAAAGGAACTATGGAATCTGCAAATACAGTATATGGTATTACTATGGAGGAAAATGGTATAAGTAAATTACTTTCGATTAATTTAAAAAATGAAAGGAGATAAAAATGACTATATTAGAGTTTATTCTAAATAATAAAGAATATTTAGAAGATTTAATAACTAGAAGTACTTATCATTCAAATGCTATTGAGGGAAGTACACTTACATTTGCTGAGACTTATGCCATTTTATACAATGATAACAGTTTCAAAATAGAAGGAAAAGAACCAAGAGAAATTTATGAAGCAATTAATCATAAAAAAGCATTAGAATTAGTTTTTGAAAATTTAAAAAACAATGAAGAATTAAGTGAAAGACTTATAAAACAAATTAATGAAACTATAAATAAAGACATAAAAGATACAGAAGGTTATAGAAAAATACAGGTTTTCATAAGAGGTAGTGAGCATATTCCACCAGAACCTCAAAAAATTCCTAATTTAATGATGTATTATATAAATAATTATAATAATGATAATCAAGATATATTTTGCAAAATTGCAAAATATCATATAGAATTTGAAAAAATACATCCATTTGAAGATGGCAATGGCAGAACAGGTAGATTACTTATGAACTATGAGCTTATAAAAAATAATTTACCACCAGTTGTTATTACAAAAGAAGATAGAATAAATTATTTTGAACACTTAAGAAAAAATGATAATACAGGTTTTGCAGAATGGTTAAAAGAACTAAGTGCAAATGAAAAGGAAAGAATGATAAAATTTGGATACACAGAAGAATAAAATATTTTTGTGATAAAAAAATAAAGTAACAACAAATAAAAACTTAACATACTATATATCAGTTAGTAGCAGTCCTCAGCTATCTATACTTTGAAGCTTTTGAAAAAAATTCAAAGTTCGGATTCTAGTGGAAAGCGAAGAAGGGAGACAAAAGTATGCTAAGTTATGTAATAGAAGGAAAAAATAAAATAGAAGGTGAAGTCAAGGCATCAGGTTCTAAAAACGCAGCGCTTCCAATAATAGCTACTGCAATACTAAATCCTGAACCAGTAACATTTTATAATATACCAGATATAGAAGATACAAGAATTACCCTTAAAATATTAAAATTACTTGGTTGCAAAGTAATAATGAATAGTGGTAAAATTACTATATCGAGTAAAGAAATGCATAACAAAATAATACCAAAAGATTTAATGCATAAACTTCGTTCTACAGTAGTTTTAGCAGGAGCAATTCTAGGAAGATTCAAGGAAGCGACTTTTTCTTATCCGGGAGGATGCAATATTGGAAAAAGACCTATTGACTTACACTTAAAAGCTTTTAAAGATTTAGGGGTTGAAATTGAAGAAAAAGAAGATTACATACATTGCAAAGCAAAAAAAGAATTAATTGGAACAAAAATAAAGTTAGGTTTTCCAAGTGTGGGAGCTACAGAAAATATAATTTTAGCATCTGTGTATTGTAAAGGTGTAACACACATACTAAATGCTGCAAAAGAACCTGAAATACAAGATTTAGCAAAATGTTTAAATAAAATGGGTGCAAAAGTATATGGAGCTGGAACAAGTAGAATTACAATTTGTGGAGTAAAAAAATTGCATAAGACGGATTATAAAATAATGACAGACAGAATAGAAACTGGAACATTATTGTGTGCTGCTGCCATTACAAATGGCAGGGTGAAAATAGAAAATGCAAATCCCGAAAATTTACTAAATGTATTATATAAATTAAAAGAAATTGGGTGTAAAATTTCTATAACTAAAAATTCTATTTTCTTAACTGCTCCTAAAATATTAAAATCTACAAATATAGAAACGATGCCATATCCTGGATTTCCAACAGATATGCAACCAATAATTGGAGCAGTATTAACTAAAGCAAAAGGAACATCTATTATAAAAGAAAATATATTTGAAAATAGATTTAAATATGCATTAGACTTAAAAAAGATGGGAGCAAACATTATTTTTAAGGAAGAAAATGCTATTGAAATTACGGGAGAGAGTAAACTTAAAGGAGAAACTGTTAGCAGTGCAGATTTGAGAGGAGGAGCAGCATTAGTTTTAGCAGGATTATCTGCATCGGGAAAAACAAGAGTAGAAAATGCCGAATATATATTAAGAGGATATGAAAATCTAGAGAAAAAACTAAAAAAACTAGGTGCTAATATTATATTAGAAAAGGTGGTATAAATGCAAAAAAAAGTTACAAATGCTAAAAATAAAAAGGCATCTTCAAAAGATGCCTCATATATAAAAAATAGACAAAGCATATTTAACTATGATTTAGAAGTTCCTGATGATACAAAAGCAAATCGCAAATTAAAAAATAATATAAAAAAAGAAAAATACATAGATGCAGAAGAAATACCAAAAATTAATAGAAAAAAATTAGAAAAGGTCAAAAAGAAAAAAAGAAAAGAAAGAATAAAAAGAGAAAAAGAAATAAGAAAACAAGAAAAACTTGAGGAAAAACAAAGAATCAAAAACAGAAAAAAATCAAATCCTAAGTTAATTGCAAAAAGAAAAAAGACAATGAAAATAGTTGAAATACTATTTTTAATATTATTAGTAATTACTGCAATATTGTTATTTTTATTATCACCAGTTTTTAAAATTACTAACATACAAGTAAAGGGAAACGAAAAAATTTCAGCAGATGAAATAATAAGTTTGTCAAAAATAGAAAAAGAAATTAACTTATTTAAAATAAATAAAAAAGAAATAGAAAGTTATATAAAACAAAATTCATATATTGAAAATGTAAAAATAAATAGAAAAATGCCAGGAAGCATTGAAATTATTGTAGAAGAAAGAAAAGCAGAATTTGAAATTGAAGTTGGTGGAGGATATGCTTATATAGATAATAATGGTTATATATTAGAAATAAATTCAGAAAATTTAGAGGACAAGCTTAAAATATTAGGATACAAAACTAAAAATGAAGATATATTAGAAGGCAATAGATTATGTCAAGAAGATATAGATAATTTAAAAACTGTTATAAGTATTTTAAATGTAGCAGAAAATTATCAAATAAAACAAAAAATAACAAGCTTTAATATAGAGAATGATGCTAATTTTATAGTAGAATTAAAAAATGAAAATAAAATTGTACATTTAGGAGACACAACTAATATAGATATAAAAATGCTTTATTTGCAGTCAATTTTAGAAAAAGAAAAAGAAAAATCAGGTGTATTACATTTAAACGTTGATTTTAGAAATAAGTTTCCATATGCAAGTTGGAAATAATAAATTATTTTACTTTTAATATTTAAGGAGGATCATAATGAAAAATAAAAGCTTAAAAATTGGACTAGGTATTACTTGCTTTGTACTTGCATTAGCAATAACTTTACAAATAAGAACTATGGCAATAGAAAATTCAATAGTTGCTCAAACATTTGCTGATGATGAACTAAAAGATAGTTTATTACAATGGAAAGAAAAATATGAAAAAGCAGCTGAAAATTTGTCTAAATCAAATAAAGAGTTAGATGTTATAAGACAATCTGCATCAACTAATGCAAGTGATTCAGAAGAAAAGGCAGAGCAAATAAAGAGAAATAATCTATTATTGGGATTAACAGATGTTACAGGAAAAGGTATAATTATAGAACTTGCAGATGGTAAATCTAATCTTCAAATTTTAGATGCAAGTGCCCTTTTAATACATGATGGTAACTTAAGAGATATTGTAAATGAATTATCAAATGCAGGAGCAGAAGCGATAGAAATAAATGGACAAAGGATAGTAAATTCTACATATATTATATGTGCTGGAAATGTAATATTAGTAAATGGAGAAAAAATAAGTTCACCTTGCGTAATAAAAGCAATAGGTCATCAAGAAAGTTTATATGGTGCTGTTGAAAGAGCAGGACGGAATACTTCAAAATATGAGAATGAATAATTTATCAGTACAAGTAAAGAAAGATAATAATATAAAGATAAATAAATTTAGCGGAGCATTAACACAAAAATTTATGACGAATAGAGGTGAAATATAAATGACTATAAAAAAAGATAAACAGACTATTATTATATCAATAGTAGTAGGAATAATGAGTTTATTACTTGTTGGTTCAATGTTTATACAATTTAGAGCTGTAGATAAATCAGAAGAATCAAATTTAGAAGGACTACGAAGTGATGAACTAAGAACACAAATTGCAACATACAAATCAAGATATGAAGAAACAATGGAACAATATCAAACAAATCAAAATACAATTTCAGATTATATTTTAAGTATGGCAGAAAATAAAGAATCTACAGAACTTATAGATAAAGAACTTAATGAATCAAATACTTTATTAGGTTTAACAGATGTACAAGGAGAAGGAGTAATAATAACCTTAAGAGACACAGATGAGGCAACTTATGCAGCAGATGATTTAATTATGCTTGTAAATGAATTAAAGTATGCAGGAGCAGAAGCAATTTCAATAAATGATAACAGAATAATAAATTTAACAGATATAATTTCAATAAATAATAGTTTTATAGTTATAAATTCAGATTCAAGGATTAGCTCACCATATACAGTAAAAGCAATAGGAGATAAAGCATATTTAATGAGTACATTAAACTTAAAAAATAGTGGATTTGTTGATTTAATGAAAGTTAATAATTTGGAAATAGAAGTAGAAGCATCTGATAATGTAATTATAAACAAATATACAAAAACAATAGTTGCAGAATCAATGAAGGAGGTTGAATAATGATGATGATTTTAACAATAATAATAGGCAGTTTACTTGGAATTCTTTTTGGTTTTTTAATTCCTACAATACCTTATACTGCTTCAAAATATTTAGCAATTGCAATAGTAGCAGCATTAGATTCAGTATTTGGTGGAATTGCATCGTATATAAAAAAGAATTTTGATTTAAAAGTATTTATATCTGGTTTTTTTGTAAATGCAATAATTGCTATGATACTAACATATTTAGGACAAAGATTAAATGTAGATATATATTTGGCAGCAATTATAGTATTTGTTGGAAGAATGTTTAATAACTTAGGAATTATTAGAAGATATTACTTAAATAAAATATCACAAAAAATCGAAAAAAAGACAAAATAAAAATAAAAAAAATCATGAAATAACAGTATTCGACATTATTACAATGCTATTACAAAAATATTACAAAATTATTTCAAATTCTATTGACTTTTTGTGAAAAATAATATATTCTAAAACAAGTAAAAAAATAGGACTGGGGGTAATTTACTTTGGCTATAGGTGATATAATTGTA
>CANQMY010000082.1 GCA_947625075.1 uncultured Clostridia bacterium | reverse complement strand
ATTTTTATTAAGTTTTTTCATTAAAAAAATTTAATCGCTTATAAAAAATTCTTTTAGCACTTTTTCTACTTCATCTCTTTTTTCTAAATGATTAATTATATTTCTTACTTCTGATGCATTTTTCATATTTTTCAAATAATAACATATATGTTTTCTCATTTCTTTTATTCCTGAAATCTCGCCTTTATCCTCTATTTCTAGGTTTATATGTTGTAATATAGTATTAAGAATTTCACTATTTTCTATTTTTCTTAATGTTTTATTAGAAAAATATTCTTCAATATGTTCAAAAATCCATGGATTTCCTAAACTAGCTCTAGATATCATTATTCCATCACAATTTGTTTCATTTAAAATTCTTTCTGCATCAAAAACTGTTTTTATATCACCATTTCCTATAACGGGTATCTTAACATTTTCTTTTATTTTCTTAATTATTTTCCAGTCTGCTACTCCAGAATAATATTCCGTTCTTGTTCTTCCATGAATTGTAATTGCTGATGCTCCTGCTTTTTCAATAGCTTTTGCCGCTTCTACACAAGTTATATGCTCACTATCCCATCCTTTTCTTATTTTTACTGTTACTGGTATATTTGAATTTTCTACTACTGCTTTAGTAATTTCATATACTTTATCAATATCTAATAAAAGCTTACTTCCATCTCCATTTTTTACAATTTTAGGTGCAGGGCATCCCATATTTATATCTAAAATGTCTGCTATTTTTTCATTATTTATAAACTTAGTAGCATACACCATAGCTTCTATATCACTTCCAAATATTTGTACTGCAATCGGTCTTTTTTCATCTTTCACATTTAATAATTTTTTCGTTTTTTCATCTCCATACAAAAGTGCTTTGCTACTTATCATTTCTGTAACAACTAAACCGTGGATTAAATTTTTCACATATAATACGAAAAGCCCTATCAGTTAAACCTGCCATAGGACCTAAAATTATATTATTTTCTAGTGTTACATTACCTATTTTTAATTTTTGTAATTTATTATTAATCAATTTATATTCCTTCTATTGTTATATTAAATTTACCTATTTTTTGCCCAGAATTCACCGCCTTCTTGCCCAATAAAAATAGCTTTCTGTCTTCTGCCACTTATATTTAATAATAAAGCTATCATTATAAAATTGCTTAATAGTGAACTTCCTCCATAACTTACAAATGGTAAAGGTACTCCTGTTATAGGTAATAATCCCATCGTCATTCCAATATTCTCTATCATATGAAAGAAGAATACGCCTGCTATTCCTGCTGCCATTATACTTCCTAAATCATCTTTGGCGGTTTTAGATACATATAAAGCTTTAGTTATCAGTACAACATATAATATTATAACTGCACCAGCAATTATAAATCCCATTTCCTCTCCTATAACTGAAAAAATAAAGTCTGTAGATTTTGGATATAAAAATCCTAATTGTGTTTGGTTTCCTTTAAGTAGTCCCATACCTAAAAGCTCCCCTGCTCCTATTGCAATTTTTGATTGTGTTAAGTTATAACCCGATCCTCTAGGATCAAGATCTGGATTTAAAAATACATCTATTCTTTTTTTTGCATGCTCAGGTAAAACAAATTGGTATATTAAAGGAATAGCTATTGACACAAGTAATACAGATATAATTATATATTTCTTATCTATACCTGCTACAAACAACATAAATAAAAATGCTGCTACAAAAGCTATTGCAGTTCCATAGTCTGGTTGTTTTATTATTAATAGTATCGGTATACTAACTATTATTAAAAGTAATAATAATCTTGTTGGTCTACTTATCTCTTTTTGACCTTTCTTTTTCATTCTAGACATTATTAAAGCTAGAAAAATTATAACTATAATTTTTGCAAATTCTGATGGTTGAACAGAAAATGATCCAAATGTAAACCAGCTTGTTGCACCTGATATTGGTTCTGTAAATAAAACCGCTACTAATACAAGCAATATTAAAAAATATAGTATCGGTGATATTTTTGCTATTGTGTCATAATCAAATATAGTAAATATAATTAAAAATGGTATACTTATACCAATCCAAGTTAGCTGTTTTATAAATTCTTCTTGATTTGTACTTTCTGTTGCAGAGTAAATTGCAAATAATCCTATTATTACTAATAGGATTGTGCATATTAATATTGGCCATTCAAGATTTTTTGTTATCTTTTTTTTCATTATTCTCCTTTTGCTTTTAACTTTAGTTTGCTTACATTTCTATTTTTTCTTTTTATTTTTCTTATTATGATTATTATTGTTTTGATTATTCTTATTTAAATTATTTTTATTATCTTCCTTTTTTTGTATTTCTACTTTATTTTCTGTACTTTGTTTTTCTTCCTTTTTTACTACTGATTTATCTTCATTATTGTTCTGTTTTTCATTAGGTCTATTTTTTTCATTTTTTTCTTTATTATTCTTATTCTCAATCTTTTTATCATCTTTTTTTTCTAAGTTTATTTTATTTGCCATTTTTCTTGTTTCACTTTTTATAGCAACTATTGGAATATTAGCATATAGTGCTGGTGCTCCAGTAGTACCATCACTATTTTGTTTATTAGTTAATTTAACATCAATTTCTTTTTCATCAATATCTATATATTTTTTAATTACTTCTATTATTTCTTGTTTCATCATTTCTAAGAAGTCAGCTGAAACATTTGCTCTATCTTGTAATAGAACTAAATGTAATCTCTCTTTTGCTGATTCTTTATTAATTTTTTCTTTTTTATTATCTCTTATTTTCTTGAAAAAATTTTTAATGCCCTTAAACATTTTCTCTTCCTCCATTATAAAATGATTTTATTTTTTATGATTTTTCTTAAACCTCTTCCAAAAACCTTCCTTTTTTCTTCCTGGTATTGTAACTTCAATATTATCTCCTAAAATTCTTCTAGCAATTTCTATATATGCTTTTCCTGAAGGAGACTTTTTATTAGAAACAGCTGGTTCTCCTTTATTTGTTTGTGTTATTATGTTTTCATCTTCTGGCACGACACCTATTAAATCTATTGATAATAAATCTAATATGTCTTCCACATCCATCATTTCACCTTTTTTTACCATTTCAGGTCTTAATCTGTTTATAATTAATTCAGGATTTTTTATTTCTGATGCTTCTAAAAGACCTATTATTCTATCAGCATCACGAATAGAGGATATTTCTGCATTTGTAACAACTATCGCTCTATCTGCTCCAGCTATTGCATTTTTAAAACCTTGTTCAATTCCTGCTGGACAATCTATTAAAATAAAATCAAATTCTTCTTTTAACTTTGATGTTAAATCTTTCATTTGCTCTTCATTTACTGCATTTTTATCTCTAGTCTGAGCTGCCGGCAATAAAAATAAATCTGTAAATCTTTTATCTTTTATTAATGCTTGTCTAAGTTTACATTTTTCCTCAACAACATCAACTATATCATAAACAATTCTATTTTCTAGTCCCATAACAACATCTAGATTTCTTAATCCGATATCAGTATCTACAAGTACTACTTTTTTGCCTTTTAATGCTAAAGCAGCACCTAGGTTTGCAGTTGTAGTAGTTTTTCCAACTCCACCTTTTCCTGATGTTATGACGATTACTTCTCCCATATTTTCCTCCTTGTAGTTTTACATTAAACTACATATCTATTATATTTTCATTTTAGTTAAAAGTCAATGTAAAAATACAAAATTGTTACAAAAATATTACAATTTTTTTACTAAAAATATAAAATAACTAAGCTTTTTTATTGCTTAGTTATTTTATTTATTTTTTACTAAAGAAATATTTTATCTTTTTTATAATTTTTTGAATTAATGTTTCTTTATAAACTACTATTTCTTTTGACTCATTTGCTATATTTTGCTCTTTAGAATTATTGTTTTCAAATAAATCTCTATTATAAAATTGTTTTATATTATTTTCTTCTTTTTGTATAATTTGTTCTTTTTTATTTGTTTCACAAAAATAATCTATATACATTAATGAAAGCATTATCTTAATTTCTTCTCTTATATTTTGATATTTAAGAGGAATATTTTTGTTAATAGTTCCTTCAAAGCTATTATCCTGATTTTCTTTTAAAAAGTTTATAAAATCTGGATTAATTTTACTTCTTAAAGTATCATCCATCATTTCAATAATAGTATAAGTATCTTTAAATAAACATTTTTGATCATATACTTCTATCATTTTCATTTATCTCACTTTTCTCTTGTTCTTTATTTTGATTAACAACTTTTTCATTATTTTTTTGCAATATACCTTGTTTAATTGTTTCAAATAAATTTCTTCTTTCAATACTTTTTTCTTCTGTACTTATATATGCTTGTTCTATATCTGCTAATTCTACTAAAACTGAATCATCTACATCTCTAAAACTAATTCCTTTTTCTTTTAATTTTTCTTCCATTTGTAATAATTTTTGATGATGTTTATATTCTGCAAAAAGTCCATATGCATTCATTTTTATACTATTTATTAAAGTATTTTTCTGTGGTTTATAATTATATGCTTGCCTTACTTTATCACTCACCTTAAAATCTTTTACCTGATCTTCTGATAGTTCTCCTAAATAAATATTATTCTTTTCTTCGTCAAACATAAGTCCAAAATATGCAACTTCTGCTTGTTCTTTACTAAAATTAAATTCTCCATCCTTTACAACTGCTCTATCATTTAATGCTCTATATTTTAGTTCTTCTAATTGTTCTTCTGTAGGTCTTATTCTTATTGCTGTCATTACATCATAAGCTGGAATATTTATTAACAAATCTTCAAATGTAGGTATTCCTGCAAAGAAAAAACTTTTATTTTTTGTAAGATCAGACTCTAGAAAGTTAGATGCTTTTATTTTTTGGGACTTCATAATTTTTTCAATATTTGATGGTGATGTAAAATGTAAGATTCCTTCTCTTTTTATTACATCTTGAATGCTTTGAGAATTTTTAACATCTGTAAAATGTCTTTTGGCAACTAATGTTCCACTTAAAAGCTCATATCCAATGCCTCCTAACATTTTTCCAATTATATTATCATTCAATCCTTTACTTTTATCACTATCTAATCCTGATATATGAGCAATTGTATTTGCAAATATTTTATTTATATTAGCAATTTTACTTAATGATTCTCTAAATAATTTTTTTATTTTTTCACTTGATATATTAAATTTATTTAATGCTTCTTCATTATTTTTCGATGGTATTAAAGAATACCCAACTACACCATCTACTATTCCATTTGCTAATTCTTCTGGATTTTGTACTAATTCTGCTAATTTTTCTTCATTAGAATATGCAATCACACTTGATATATTTTCAGAATATTCTGTTAAGTCTTCAAAACTAACATTTCCTGTTCCTATTTCATAATCACCTGTTAAATGTTCAATAGCTATTTTTGAAAAACTCTTAAAGTTATTTAACAAGCTAATATTTCCATTAAATTTTATATTTGAAATCTTCTGTATATAATTATCTAAAATTTTAACAAAAGATATCTTACTATCAACTTGTCCATTTTTTTCTTTATATTCTTTATTATATTCTCTATAATTTTCATCTCTTGCAACTTCCATAACATTTGCAAAAGATTCTACATCTATTGAACTTTGCACTTAA
>CANQMY010000081.1 GCA_947625075.1 uncultured Clostridia bacterium | reverse complement strand
GATTCATTAGCTATTGCAATAGGAACAAGTCATGGAGCATATAAATTCAAAGGTGAAGCAAGATTACGTTTCGATATACTTGAAAAAGTAAAAGCTTTAATTCCTAATACTCCAATAGTATTACATGGAGCTTCAACTGTAATTCCAAAATATGTTGAGTTATGCAACAAATATGGAGCAAATTTATCAGGAGCAAAAGGTGTTCCAGATGAAATGCTTAATGAAGCTAGTAAAAGAGGTGTTTCAAAAATTAATGTTGATACAGATTTAAGATTAGCAATGACAGCTGGTATTAGAGAAACTTTTGCTGAAAATCCAGAGATATTTGATCCAAGAAAATATTTAGGATTAGGAAGAGATTATATTAAAGAAACTGTTAAACACAAAATTAGAGATGTTTTTGAATCAAGCAATAAAGCATAAAAATTATTTTATAAAAAATTTTTTAAAAATGTAATTTTTGTTAAATACAACAGAAATTACATTTTTATATTTATTTTTTATCGCATAATAAAATATAAAATGTAAAAAATATAAATGACGAAAATCGTCAAAAGGAGGATTATTATGGGTAAAAAAATATCAATAATAACCGCCATATCAATTTTAATTATAATTTTAAGTTGTACATTTTCTTTTGCAACTTCACAAAGTGGGGTGGTAGGAAATATTTATGATGATGCATCTAATATGATAATGGATGATGGAAGAGCGATTGGAAATACTTTTGAAGATGGTGCAGAAATGATAAATAACGGAGCAACAATGGTAGAAAATATGATGGAAAACGAAGGAAATATGTTAACAAATGGAGTAAATGAAGGAAGACAAACATTAAATGATATTGGTGGTGATGCAAAAAATACAACTGAAACAATGACAGATAGCGGTGTTTTTTCTGGAAACAATTTATCTGACTATAAATTTTTAGGAATGAATTTATCTGTTTGGTTATGGATTGCATTGATAATTATTATCATTATTGTTATTGTTTTAATATGTAGATATATGCAAAATCATGAAAATAACGATAATAACGATGATGATGATAATGAATAATTAAAATGCTCTAAGAATTTTCTTAGAGCATTTATTTAACTATAAAAAGGGCTTGAAAAGTATGCTTTTATAAAATATAATATTTATATAATATTTTTTTATGAGGTAAAAAGATGGTAAAAGAAAGTATTATTGCTAAAAATCCAACAGCATATCATAATTATGAAATAACCGATAAAATTGAGGCAGGAATAGTATTATATGGTACAGAGATAAAATCAATAAGATCCGGAAAAGTTAATTTAAAAGATAGTTATGCTACAGTTGAAAAAAATGGAGAAGTTTTTGTACATTCAATGCATATTAGTCCTTATGAGCACGGAAATATATATAATAAAGATCCTTTAAGACCCAAAAAATTATTATTAAATAAAAATGAAATACAAAAAATAACAGGTTTAATTACTCAAAAAGGGTTTACTTTAGTTCCAATAGAAATCTACTTTAAAGGTAATTTTGTTAAATTACAATTAGGAATTGGAAAAGGAAAAAAATTATATGATAAAAGAGAAGATTTAAAGAAAAAAGAAGCTGAAAGAAAAATTGAAAGATATATGAAAAATTAAAATAAAAAAATTAAAATTATATTTAATATATAATTTTAATCTTTTTTATTTATCTTTTTAATCTAATTAAAATTGCAACGGCAAGCAAAATTATAACTAAACCAACTGCAAGTAATAAAATATTTATGATATTTGTAAAATCAAAACTAGAAGTATTATCTTCAAATTGTTCTACACTTTGAACTGTTGCTGATGTATTAGTATTTAAAGATGTTGTACCTAGTTGAGTATTAGAATTTTGTAAATTATTTCCTGGATTTTCTGTATCTGTTACATTTGCTTGTTGTCCTAATTCCATATTAATATTTGTTGCATAAGAATTTAATGTAAAATTAAAAAAAGTAAATAAAACAGAAAATATAAGAATTATTAATATTTTTTTCTCAAATTTTAACATTTATATTGGCCTCCCATTTTTATCTTTAAGTTCATACAAATATGATAATATATTTATAAAAAAATGTCTAGTATTTTTTCAAAATATTTACATATTTTATAATTTTATTTTTTTTATAAAATATATATAAATAAGGCATTTACTATATTTATATAAATTATATTATGTTGACAAAATATATAGAAAAATATATAATATTTAAAGTAATTTTATTAAATTTTAAAGGAAGGGAATGTTAGTAAAACTAGCATAAGTTTAGAATGGATCTTTCAAATAGTCAAGAAGAATATTTAAGAGCAATGTATATTTTAAAAAATACAAAAAATGAAATAAAAGTAACTGATATTGCAAATAAATTAAATAAAACTAAAGCAAGTGTAAATAATGCAATAAATAGTTTAAAACAAGAAGGTTTAGTAGATTATGAACCTTATGGACAAATTGAGTTAACTCCTTCTGGAGAAAAAATTGCACAAAAAATAATTGAAGCAAATGACATAGTTAAATTATTTTTGACAGAAATTATTGGTGTAACAGATGAACCCGCTGAAAATGAAGCAAAATTAATAAAAACAGTATTAAGTGATGAAACATTAAATAAACTTGCAAGATACACTCACAAAGAATTAGGACTTTCAAGTTTAGAATGTGGTTATGATATAAATAATGAAAGATGCATTAAATGTGTAAGAAGGAAAGATAATAAAAAATAAATTTTAGAAGGGAATAACAATATTTATTTAAATGGATAAAGTTTTATTAGGGATGAGTGGTGGAGTAGATAGCTCCGTTTCAGCAGTTTTATTAAAAGAAGCTGGATATGATGTAATTGGAACTACATTAAATTTATTTTCAAATGGAACATGTTGTTCATATATTGATGTAAAAAGTATATGTAATAAGTTAGGAATAAAACATTTTGTAATAGATGGAAGAGATGAATTTAAAAAATATGTAATAAATGATTTTATTGATTGTTATTCAAATTGCAAAACTCCAAATCCATGTATTGAGTGTAATAAATATATGAAATTTGGATTAATGTATGATAAAGCAAAAGAATTAGGTTGTAAATATATTGCAACAGGTCATTATGCTAAAACCGAGTTTAGTAATAAATATAATAGATGGATTTTAAAAAAATCAAATTCAATAAATAAAGATCAAAGTTATGTTTTATGGAATATACCTAAAGAAATATTAGAATTCATTATATTTCCACTTTCTAATTATGAAACTAAAGAAGAAATAAGAAAAATTGCAAAAGAACATAATCTTTCTGTAGCAAGTAAACCGGATAGTGAAGATATATGTTTTATTCCAGATGGAAATTATAAAAAGTTTTTAGAAGAAAATTCTACATTAAAACCTAATGAAGGTGATATTGTAAATTCTAAAGGAGAAAAACTAGGGAAACATATTGGTTTATATAATTATACTATTGGTCAAAGAAAAGGATTAGGAATTTCATATAAAGAACCATTATTTGTAATTGGTTTTAATAAAGAAAAAAATGAAGTAATTGTTGGAACACAAAATGAATTATATAAAAAAGAGATAACAATTACAAATATTAATTTACTCCTTTTTAATGAGATTAATGAAGAAATTAATGTAACTGTAAAAACGAGATATTCTGTAAAAGAGGTAAAAGCAAAAGCAAAACAAATTAATAATAATGAAATAAAAATAGTATTTAACGAACCTCAGGCAAGAATAACACCTCGGACAATCTGCTGTATTATATATAGATGATATAGTTGTAGGAGGAGGAAAAATTAAATAAAAAATAATACTGTATTTAGTATAAAATAATTGTAGAAAAAAATCTAGTTTGATATAATCATTCTAGATTTTATTTTATTGCGAGTGTTTACATAAGTAAAATACTTTCTAACATAAGAAGGGAGAATTTAAATGGAAAATTGTATGGATGAGAAAGTAAGGAAAGAAACAAAAGAAATTCTTTCTAAATATAAAAAAACAAAAGATTATCTTATAATGATTTTAGAAGAAGTGCAAAGTAAATTTGGATATATTCCTAAAGTTTCACAATTAGAAATATCTGAATATTTAGATATCCCTGTTGCAGAAATTTATGGAGTAGTAACTTTTTATTCAAGATTTACAACAAAACCAAAAGGAAAATATAATGTTTCTGTATGTTTGGGTACTGCATGTTTTGTTAAAGGTTCAAAAGAAATTTTAGCAAGAGCTAAGCAAAAATTAGGTATTGAAGAAGGAGAGACAACTAAAGATGGAAAATTCTCTTTGGACTCAACTAGATGTGTTGGCGCTTGTGGTTTAGCACCTGTATTTACAATTAATAATGAAGTTTATGGTAAAGCAACAGTAAAAAAGCTTGATGAAGTTATAGATGAATATATGAAAAAAGATTAAAAAGAAAGGAGTTTTGATTTATGAAAACTATAGAAGAATTACACAAAATTAGAGAAGAAAAAAGAAAAGAATTAGATTTAAGAGTAAATTCTAAATTAAATTCAAAAGAAAAACATATATTAGTTTGTCATGGTACAGGTTGTACTTCATCTAAATCACCATTAATATTTGATAATTTTAACAAACTTATTAAAAAGAAAAAAATAGAGAATGTTAGGGTAATTATGACAGGATGTTTTGGAATTTGCTCTAAAGGTCCAATTGTAATTATTAGACCAGAAGATACATTTTATTCAATGGTAACTCCAGAGGATTGTGAAGAAATTATAGATAAACATATTCTAAATGGTGAAAAAGTAGAAAGATTACTATGCAAAGATGTTACTGGAAAAATGGTAGAAAAACTTGACGATTTAGCATTTTATAAAAAACAAAAAAGAATTGCACTTAAAAATTGCGGAGTAATTAATCCAGAGAATATAGATGAATATATCGCTTTTGATGGATATAAAGCATTAGAAAAAGTTTTAAAAGAAATGTCTCAAGATGAAGTTATAAAAGAAGTAACTGATTCAGGATTAAGAGGACGTGGAGGAGCTGGATTTCCTACAGGAAAAAAATGGTCTTTTGTTAAAGTAGAAGATGCAAAGCAAAAATATGTTGTATGTAATGCAGATGAAGGAGACCCTGGAGCATTTATGGATAGAAGTATTCTAGAAGGTGATCCTCATTCTGTAATTGAATCAATGATTATTGCAGGATATGCAGTAGGTGCAGATAAAGGATATATTTATGTTAGAGCAGAATATCCAATTGCAGTACATAGATTAGAAGTTGCCATAAAACAAGCGAGAAATTATGGACTACTTGGCAAAAAAATTATGGGAACAAACTTTAATTTTGACTTAGAAATAAGACTTGGTGCAGGAGCTTTTGTTTGTGGAGAAGAAACAGCACTTTTAGAGTCAATAGAAGGAAAACGTGGTCAACCTAGATTAAAACCTCCTTATCCAGCACACAGTGGACTATGGGGTTATCCTACTTTAATAAATAATGTTGAGACTTATGCAAATGTAACAAGAATTATTTTAAATGGTTCTAAATGGTATTCATCTATAGGAACAGAAACATCAAAAGGAACCAAGGTATTTGCATTAGGTGGAGATGTTAATAATGTAGGATTAGTTGAAGTACCAATGGGAACTACTTTAAGAGAAATAGTATT
>CANQMY010000080.1 GCA_947625075.1 uncultured Clostridia bacterium | reverse complement strand
ATCAAATGTACCAATAAATCAAGCTATAGCAGTAACGGGATCAGTAAACCAAAAAGGAGAAATTCAAGCTATAGGAGGAGTTAATGAAAAGATAGAAGGATACTTTGAAATTTGCAAAATAAATGGATTAGACGGATCTCAAGGAGTTATGATTCCAAAAAGAAATATACAAAACTTAAATTTAAATAAAGAAATTGTAGAAGCAGTAAAAAACGGAAAATTTCATATTTATGCAGTATCAAATATAGATGAAGGAATTGAAATTTTAACAGGTGTTCCAGCAGGAACAAAGGATATTCCAGGAACGGTAAATTATTTAGTTTATCAAACACTTAAGAAGTTTGCAAAAGTTAGTGTCAATGGGGACGGAGTTGTTTGACATAATTTAATATAATTAATAGTTAATTAGAAAATAAATAAAAAAATAAAATGAAAATATTTTCATTTTATTTTTTTATATGTAATTTTATTTAAATATAAATATTTAGCTTAATAAATTTATTGCAGAAAACTTATTAATGTGGTAGTATATATATGTAAAATTATAAGCATATTTTAAGGAGAATAATGAAAGACAAGAGTTTAATTAGAAATTTTAGTATAATAGCACATATAGATCATGGAAAATCTACTTTAGCAGATAGACTTATAGAACTTACAGGATCTCTATCAAAAAGAGAAATGACAGAACAAGTTTTAGACAATATGGAAATAGAAAAAGAAAGAGGAATAACAATAAAGGCACAAGCAGTTAGAATGAAATATAAAGCAAAAGATGGTAAAGAATATGAACTAAATCTAATTGATACGCCTGGTCATGTAGATTTTAATTATGAGGTATCAAAAAGTTTAGCAGCATGTGAAGGAGCAATTTTAGTTGTAGATAGTACACAAGGAGTAGAAGCACAAACTTTAGCAAATGTGTATTTAGCATTAGATAACAATTTAGAGATAATTCCAGTAATAAACAAAATAGATTTGCCAAGTGCAAGACCAAATGAAGTTAAGCAAGAAATAGAAAACATTATAGGAATACCAGCAGAAGATGCACCATGTATATCAGCAAAAACGGGTTTAAATGTTGAACAAGTGTTAGAAAAAATAGTAAAAGAAATTCCAGCACCAAATGGAAGTAGAGAAAATAAATTAAAGGCATTAATTTTTGATTCAATATATAATGACTATAAGGGTGCGTTAGCTTATGTAAAAATAAAAGAAGGAACTGTAAAAGTAGGTGATGAAATTAGGTTAATGTCTAGTAAAGCACATTTTACAGTTACAGAAGTAGGATATTTTGAACCTGGAAAATTAATAGAGACAGAAGAACTTGAAGCTGGAGAAGTAGGATATATTGCAGCAAGTATTAAGAGTTTAGGTGATATTAGAGTTGGAGATACAATAACTAATGAAGAAAATCCAGCAGATGCACCACTTCCAGGATATAAAGAAGTAAATTCAATGGTATTTTGCGGATTATATCCAATGGATGGAGCTGATTATGAAAATTTAAAAGTTGCTTTAGAAAAATTAAAACTGAATGATGCAGCACTAGTATTTGAGCCGGAAACATCAACTGCATTGGGTTCTGGATTTAGATGTGGATTTTTGGGACTTTTGCATCTAGAAATAATAGAAGAAAGACTAGATAGAGAATTTGATTTAGGATTGATTACTACTGCACCATCAGTTATATATAAAGTTCATAAAACAGATGGAACAATAGATAATTTGTATAATCCATCAGAAATGCCTGAACAATCACAAATAAAATATGTAGAAGAACCTTTTGTAGAAGCAAGTATAATAGTTCCAAAAGACTATGTTGGCAATGTAATGGATTTGTGTCAAAATAGACGTGGAATTTATATAGATATGCAGTATTTAGATGAAGCAAGAGTTACTTTAAAATATGAACTTCCACTTAATGAAATTATTTATGACTTCTTTGATACATTAAAATCAAAAACTAGAGGATATGCATCACTTGATTATTATGTAAAAGAATATAAACAGTCTGAACTAGTAAAATTAGATATATATGTGAACAATGAACCAATTGATGCACTTTCATTTATTGTTCATAAATCAAATGCATACAATAGAGGAAGAACATTAGTGGAAAGATTAAAAGAAGAAATACCAAGGCAATTATTTACAATACCTTTGCAAGCTGTAATTGGAGGAACAATAATTGCAAGAGAAACAATATCAGCACTTCGCAAAGATGTATTAGCAAAATGCTATGGTGGAGATATAACCAGAAAGAAAAAATTATTAGAAAAACAAAAACGTGGAAAAAAGAAAATGAGACAGTTTGGAAATGTGGAAATACCACAAGAAGCTTTTTTAAACGTTTTAAAAGCAGATAGTGAAAAAGAATAAAAATAGGAGAAAAAAATGATTGATATAGAAAAAGCAAAAGAAGTATTTAAAAATTATGTAAAAAATTATGATAAATCTAATCCAAGGATAGCATTAAAAATAGCTCATACATATAGAGTTTCAGAATTTGCTAAAATAATATCTACAGATTTAAAATTAAGTAATGAAGATATTGTTCTCGCAGAATTAATTGGAATATTACATGATATAGGAAGGTTTGAACAAGTAAAAAGATATGATACATTTAAAGATAGGATATCAGTTGACCATGCAAAACTTGGAGTAGAAATACTTAAGGAAAATAATTTTATATATAAATTTTGTGATGAAGAAAAATATCATAATATAATTTTAAAAGCTATTGAAAATCATAATAAATTCAGAATTAATGAAGGTCTTAATGAAAAGGAATTATTGCATGCAAAAATAATTAGAGATGCAGATAAGTTAGATATATTTAATTTAATTAGATATGAAGATTTCAAAATATTATATAAAAAATCAGATATTACTGATGAACCAATATCAGAAAAAATTTTGGAAGACTTTTACAATGAAAAACAAACTGAGAGAATATATTTAAAAACATGTATGGATGAGTGGTTGTCAAGTATAGCTATGATATATGATTTGAATTTTGATATAAGTTTTAAAATATTAAATGAAAAAGATTATATTAACCAAATAATTGATAGAACTAAAACAGAAGAAATGGAAAAAATAAGAATTTTTGCTAATAATTATATAAAAGGAAGAATTTAAAATGGAAAATAATCAAGAAGTTTTAGACCAAATAGAAGGTAGAAATAGTGTAATAGAATTATTAAAATCTGGAAAAGATATAAACAAATTATATGTGCAAAAAGGGGAAAAGCATGGTTCAATTATTGAAATAATTAACTTAGCAAGAAGAAATAAAATTGTTTTTACAGAAATAGAAAAAAATAAATTAGATCAAATGTCAAAAACAAAGAGGCATCAAGGAGTAATAGCAATAGTTCCGCCTTTTGAATATTCATCAATAGATGATATATTAAATTTAGCAAAAGAAAAAAATGAAAAGCCTTTCATTATTATATTAGATGGAATAGAAGATGAGAATAATTTAGGATCAATAGTAAGAACAGCAGAATGTAGTGGCGTTCATGGAATAATTATTCCTAAGAGAAGAGCTGCTTTAGTTAATAGTACTACCAATAAAACATCGGCAGGAGCAGTACAATATATGAAAATTGCAAGAGTAAATAATTTAACAGAAACAATAAAGAAATTGAAAGAGAATAATATATGGATATATGGAACAGATATGCATGGAGAAAATCCTTATAATAAATTAAAATATGATGATGGTGTTGCTATAGTAATTGGAAGTGAAGGATTTGGAATGTCTAGATTAGTAAAAGAAAATTGCGATTTTTTAATAAAGATTCCAATGAAAGGAAAAATTAATTCGCTAAATGCATCAGTATCAGCAGGTATAATTATGTATGAGGTAATGAACCAAAGAAACTAAGAAAGGAGTGTATGATAAAATTATAGTATCATACAAAATATAATGAGATCTAAAAAAATAAAAATAAAAATTATATTAAGTCTTATATTTGTTATTATAGTAATAGCAATAATTTTAGCTTTATTCTTTTTTACCGATATATTTAGAACTAATAGAGGAGCTTTTTTTAGATATTTAAGAATGCCAGGTTCATATTTAAAAATATTAAATATAACTGATTTTGAAGATTATGAAAATTTGAAACAAACAATGCCATATATTAGAAAATCAGAAATGATAGTAAAATCATCCTCAAATATAGCAGATAGTAGTATAATGGATAAATTAAAACTGGAACTTGAAAGCAAAGTAAACAATAAAACTGAAAAAGCAAATTATTATATTACAATTAAAAGCAGTAATACAAACCTATTTAATATTAATTTTGCAAAAGATAAGAATGTATATGCGTTTTATAGTCCACAAATTTCAAATAAATATATAGGAATAGAAAATGAAAATTTACAAAAAATCTCAAAAGCATTATCAGATAATATATATATACCAAATGAAATAATGGATATAAAAATGGATAAGGTATTAGAAATTACTGATGTTGAAAAAAAACATATTGAAGAATATTATAATTTATTAAAAAATAATAGTCCTGATACATCTTATAGTAAAGATTCTAATAGTATAAAAATAAATGAAAAAGAATATAATACTAAAGCATATAAATTAAGTTTATCAGGAGAAGAAAGTGCAAATATACAAATAAGTTTATTATCAAAATTATCTCAAGATAGTATAATGATGGATTTTATTACATCAAAATTCAAACTTTTGAACATGAGCAATGAATATACAGATATAAATACTTTAAATATAAGAATGCAAGAAAAAATAAAAAAATTAAAAGAAAATTCAGAAAATGCAGAAGATATAAGTATTACAGTAAATGAATATAAACAAAAAAATATTCAAACAGAAATTAAAGTGAATCAAAATGTTTTTTTAATTACACATATAGAAGAAAATGGTGAAGAAATATTAATTTTACAATTTAATGATAAATATTTTAAAATAGGAAAAACAAGTGAAAATTATATTTTTGAATTTGGATACGAAAATGATGGAATAGAAAAATCATTAGAAATAATATATAAAATAGAAGGTAATATTGCTGATAATAATGTAAGTAATGTAATGGAAATAACAACTAAAAATGGAATTAAAAAGGTAAATTATTCATACAAAGATAATATAAGTTTTACAAATGACATAGGAATAATAGAAACTTTTAAAGAAAATAATATTGCAATTATTAATAATTATCCTTTAGAGCAAATTACATCATTTATAATTGATTTAAAAAATAAAATTAATAATGTTTATATAAATATTGGTGCACAAATAGGAATTAATTTAGATCCAATATTTGAAAATATAAATTAAAAATTTTATGAAAAAAACAAGAAAAATAATAGAAAAAGAAATAAAATAAGAAAATAAAAAGAAAAAAATATTTAAATATAAAAATATTAAAAAAAACTTTCAAAAAAAGTGTTGACTTTTTAGAAAGAGCATAGTATAATAAATCTCGTCGGCAGATAAAATATACATAATGCTGACAATAAAGTACATTGAAAAATAAACAATGAATCTTTTGAGAAACCAATAAAAAGCGGTAGTTTAGTACTACCAAAAAAAGAAGCGAAAAAAATGAGCTAAGACTCAAATATATTTAATATGAGAGTTCGATCCTGGCTCAGGATAAACGCTGGCGGCGCACATAAGACATGCAAGTCG
>CANQMY010000079.1 GCA_947625075.1 uncultured Clostridia bacterium | reverse complement strand
AAAAAATTGCATTGATTTAGGATATTGTGTAAAAAAGAAATTATTTCCTGAAATACATCATGGCGGTTATGATGCATGTAGAAGTGTACATGCTGAACAAAATGCTATGCTAAGTACATCTAGAAGCAATATGATTGGGTCTTCTTTGTTTTTAGTTGGTATTAGAAGAGATAATAATCAATATGAAGAAGGATCTAGTCCTTGTCAAATGTGTAGAAAATTAATTATTAATGCTGGAATAGAAACAGTATATGCAAGAATTAATAAAGAAAATTACATAGAATTCAATGTAGAAGATTGGATTAACCAAGATGATTTACTTGATGGAAAAATGACATATTAATTTTTTTGTAAATTATAAGTTTTTTATTGAATAAAAAACAATTCTATGTTATAATTTTTAAAGATTAATTTTTAGCTTTTTGTTAATAATAAATATTAACAAACTTTTATATAAAAGGAGAAAAATATGAAAAATTATTTAAAAATATTTGCTATATTTTTAGTTATATTGTTATTATCAAGTGCTTGCTTTGCTGATAGTCCTGTTGCTAAAGGTGATGCAACTATGGTTTTAGTAGAAGATAATAAAGTAGAAACTACATTTGGTAAATATGGTGAATTTGAAAAAAAGATGGAAAAAATCGATACAGTTAATAAAACTATAGATATTAGTCTTACAGCAAGAAATAATAAAGAAATAGTTGAGGATAAAGCTGGAGAAGTAGTTTTATTAGTTGATACATCAAAAAGTATGTCAACAAATCTTGTTAGTGTAAATAGTGAAGAAATGTCTAGAAAAGATTTAGTTCTAGATGCAACTGAAGCATTAATAAAAAAATTGTTAGATAATAATAAAGACATTAAAATTGGATTAGTAGAATTTGCTACAAGTACAAATGTTGAAGAAGAAGGAACTGAAGCTGATGCTAAAATTATAACAGAAGCTTTAACAAGTGAATCTTCTGAACTATCAGATGCAATAAAAACTATTAGAGAAGATGTTTTAGGTGCAAGAACTGATGTTGAAATAGGTTTAGAAACAGCCGAAAAATTACTTGCTACATCTGAAAATGATGAAGCTAATAAATATATTGTTGTTTTAACAGATGCTGTACCTAATACTGCTAAAGGTGTTACTTTAGACTTCTACACAGAAGAATCTGCTGATCCTACAAAAGAAAAATTAGTAGACTTACAAGAAAAAAATATAAATGTTATTTCAATGTTAATTGATATTTCTGAAAGAGAAATTAATTTAACTGGAAGACCTGAAGATGCTACTTTTAAAACATATAAAGATGTAGCAAACTATGTATTTGGAACAGAATTATCTCCTACAGCTGGACCTGTATATTATATTAAAGATGATGATGTAATAGATACAGTTAATAATGATATATATAATGATTTAGTTGTTACTGATAAATATGAATTAACTGATATAGTTATAAAAGATTATTTTCCTAAAAATATTATAGATAATTTCGATTTTGCATACCTTACAAAACCAGAAATTGGTGAAGTTTCAGCTACTGTTGATAAAACAGATAACTCTATTACTTGGACAATATCAAAATTAGAACCCGGTGAGGAAGCAACATTTACTTATAGATTAACATTAAAAAATACTTTCTCAAGTGATATAGTTGGACCTAATTTACCAACAAACGAAAATATAACAATAGACTATAAAGAAAATGGTGAGGACGGAGATCAAGTTAAAGATGATAGATGCCCAGTAGTTGCATTAGATGTTCCTTCTTCAAAACCAATTCCACAAACTGGTTCAAATAATTCTATCATTTCTATATCTTTAATATCTTTATCAGTTGTAATTGCTGTATTTAGTTTTATAAACTTAAAAAGAAATAATTTAAAATAAATTCTTAAAAATATATTTAAAAAAAATCAAATTGTTAAATTTAACAATTTGATTTTTTTATTTTCCCAAATAATATTATTTTTTTGTTTTTTGGATAAAATAAATAAAAATATATGAATGGAGTGTCTTTATGTCATATTGGATTAATAATTTTTCTGAAAATTTTTGTTTTAAATCATTAAATGATAATATTTTAACTGAAATATGCATTGTAGGTGCTGGTATTACTGGACTAACTATTGCTTATTATTTAACTAAAAAAGGATTTAAAGTTACTATAGTTGATAAAGATTCAATATTTTCTAAAACAAGTGGCAATACAACTGGCAAAATAACAAGTCAACATGGTTTATTTTATGATTATTTATCTAAAAACTATGGGTTAAATTTTGCAAAAGATTATCTTCAAGCAAATGAGCAAGCTATTTGTAATATTAAAAATATAATTGATACAGAAAAAATTAAATGTGATTTAATTAAATCATCTTCCTATGTTTATTGTGATAAAAAAAGTAATTTAACTTTATTTAATCAAGAAATTTCTACTTTAAATCAAATAAAAAATGATTTTGAATTTTCAGTAAGTAATGATTTAAATAAAAATGGTATTCCTTTTAATGCTAAATTTATAAAGAAATTAAATATACCTTTAAAAAATTTTGGAGGCATAGAATTTGAAAATCAAGCTATGTTTAATCCTCGTAAGTATGCTTTTGGGCTAGTAAAAAGCATATTAAAAAATAATGGAACAATTTACGAAAATAGTTGTGTAACAAATATAAAATTTAATAAAAATCATTACAATTTAGAAGTTAATGGAAAAAATATAAATGTAAAATATGTTGTTTTGGCAACTCATTTTCCTATAAAAAATTTCCCAGGAATGTATTTTCTTAAAATGCATCAAGATATTTCTTATGTTATAGCTATTAAAACTAAAGAAAATACTTTTAGTGGATATTATATCAATTCTTCTTCCCCTGAAATTTCTATTAGAAAAGTTTATGATAAAAAAGGTGAAAATATAGTTCTTATAGCTGGAAATGGACATAGAGTTGGAAAAACAGATAGTCACAATAATTCTTATAAATTTTTAGAAAAAATAGCAGACAGTTTATTTAATGATTATAAAATTATTTCTAGATGGAGTACTCAAGATTGCATAAGTCTTGACAAACTTCCTTACATTGGTAATTTTTCAAAATTACTTTCTAATATTTATGTAGCTACAGGTTTTAAAAAGTGGGGTATGACTTTATCTAATATAGCTGGAACAATAATTAGTGATAGAATAAGTGGATTTAACAATAAATATGAATATCTATTTACTCCAAGCCGTATGCAATTATTTAAAAACTCTAAAGCTTTCTGTGAAGAACTAAAGGAATCATTTTTCTCTATTGGTATTAATAAATTAAAAATTCCAGATTCCGCTTTAAAAGACATTGATAAAGATAATGGAAAAATAATTCTCTATAATGGAAAAAAAGTAGGAGTTTATAGAAATAAAAATGATGAATATTATTTTGTCAACCCTATTTGTACACATTTAAAATGTGAATTACAATTCAACAATTCTGATAAAACTTGGGACTGTCCATGTCATGGATCCAGATTTGCTTATAATGGAATATTAATTAATAATCCTGCTATTTTCAACTTAAAATGTCATTTTTAGGGTAGAATTTTGTTAAAATCTGTGTTATAATAAGCAT
The DNA here is from genome assembly GCA_947625075.1 of uncultured Clostridia bacterium. Classification (GTDB taxonomy): domain Bacteria; phylum Bacillota; class Clostridia; order TANB77; family CAG-508; genus CAG-793. The sequence continues at coordinate 2,131 of CANQMY010000079.1, read as the reverse complement.
ATAAATTTTATATAAGGAGGAGTTTTATTTGAAAATCACATCTGATAGTGAAACATTAGCTGAAAACAAAGTTCTTATTTTATATGTTTTAAGTAATGTAACAAAACCTATTACAAGCGATGCTCTTTATAGTATAATTACTTCTGCAATTGATTTAAACTATTTTTATTTTAGGCAATTTCTTTTAGATTTATTAGAAGTAAAATATATTGCTTGCTATAAAAAAGAAACTAATGATGTTTATGTAATAACAGATGCTGGTAGAAATACATTAAACTTAACTTTAGACATTTTACCAGGAATAATAAAACTAAAAATTGACACAAATTTTAAAACTAACCTAGAATTCTTTGATAATAAAGAATCTGTTATCGCTGAATATACTCCAAAAAGTGAAAATGAGTATGAAATAGAATGTAAAATAATTGAGAATGGTGAGATTGTTTTTGAAATTAAAACTTATGCATACTCAAGAGAACAAGCACAAAAGATAGTTGATAATTGGAAAAATAACGCCTCTACACTTTATCCAAAATTATTAAATATGCTAACAGATCAAAAATAGAACACTATTTTCAAGTGTTCTATTTTTTCTTTTATCCATCTTCTTTTTTATTATTTTCTTCTTTATAATTTATTTTTTCACCTTTTGAATTTTCTTCATTTTCTACTAAATCCTCAATAACAACTTGTCTATTGCTATCTAATTTATATTTTGGTAAATCTGGCAAATCTTTTAAAGAATTTAGTCCAAACATTTTTAGAAACTGATCCGTTATTTTATAAGTTATTGGTTTTCCTGGAAGATCAGCTTTACCTGCTTGTTCAATTAAATTGTATTCCATTAATCTATACATTGTACCAGTTGAATCAACACCTCTTATCATTTCTATATCAGCTTTTGTAATTCTAGGATTGTATGCTATAATTGCTAAAACTTCAAGAGAAGCTTGCGAAAGTGTTGGTGTTAATCTCTTATCAAAAGCAGGATATAAATATTCATAATATTCTTTTTTTGATGACAATTGATATCCATCTTCTACTCTTATTATTTCTAAACCATGTTCTTCATTTTTATATTCTTCTTCTAACTCTGAAATGTTTTTTATTATATCATCTGAGCTTAATTCCAAAATTGTCATTAACTCTTTAATCTTAACAATTCTACCAGTTGAAAATAATATTGCTTCTATTATTCCTTTTATTTTTTTATCACCCATTTTATTACACCCTTATTTTATAAGCTTTACTTGCTAATTATAACATCTATTTATAAAAATCGTCAAGAATTTAAAGATTCAATATTTAATTATACTACAAGAACTGGTCTAAAAGCATGAGCATGGTTTGGATAACCTGTATCATCAACAAATGCTAACACTCCTGTTCGCCACTCATCGTTCCAATAACCTCCGCGTAGCACAAAAGTTTTAGCACAATTGCCAATTAAAGCAAAGTCTTTATTATAAAATCCTGTTCCATACTCATCTACTGTTGGTTCTAATGTTTTTACCCATGCATATCCATTTGACTTTGTTTTTCCATAATATGAATATTCTGTTCCCATTACTTCATGCATTGCATCTCCTAATTTATTTTTCATTAAATTATATCTTTCGTCTGTTATTGATTTTCTCTTACTATTTCCATTAGTTGCATCTGAATATGTTGCATCCCAAATTGCATGATTTCTATATACTCCATCTTTTTCTGTTACTGTTTTTTCTATTATTCCTACTTCATATTTGTCCCAATATTTAGTATAATTTGTATTTAATTGCCTATTGTTAAATAAAGTTGTTCCTCCATATTGTTGTAAACTTTGATCCAAATTATCATAATATGCTGCTACATACTCCCATGCTCTGTTAATAAATATTATTTAGCAATCAGTTTTTTTATTTCGTTTTCTTCTAATCCTGTTAATTCTGATATATATTTTATATTTTTTCCTTCCTTAATCAGTTTTTGTGCTATTTTTATTGCTTTACATTGTTCACCTTCTGCTATTCCTTTTTTCTCGCCATATTCAATTCCATCCTTATATCCTTTAATTCTTATTGCTTTTTCATCCATTATCGCTTTCTGTCTTAAAAATGCTAGTCTTTGCATCTTTTCATCTTCACTCATC
>CANQMY010000078.1 GCA_947625075.1 uncultured Clostridia bacterium | reverse complement strand
AAAGTATTTTTGGGATACTAATTTTGAAAAACTTGACTTAAAGAAAAACATGAAATATATAATATCAAGATTATTTTGTGAAGGTGATGCAGAAGATGAAGAATTACCAGAAACCTATATCAACTATAATTGGAATAACATTAAAAAATTTTATATTGAAGAACAAAGAAAGCTTGAAAAAATTACAGATTAATTATGCCATACTATTTTCATTAATAAAAACTACATAACGTTTATGAATTATTCATACAAAATATACAAGAAAATTTCTTGTTTTATATTCGTAAAAGACAGAAAAAACATGAAAAATACAAGCTTTTATAATAAAACAAAAAAATTAAAAATATTAAAAAAAAGAAAGGAGAAAGGTATATCTAATATACCAAAAAACAAATGAAAGTAGTAAAAAAAGAAGAAAAACAAAAAGGAATCACATTGGTAGCGCTAGTAGTAACAATAATAATATTATTAATACTAGCAGGAGTAACACTTAATTTAACATTAAATGAAAAAGGATTATTTCAAAGAACACAAGAAGCGGTAGATAGATATAAAGTTGCAGCAAAAAATGAAGAAGATATGGTAGTAGCTTTTGGAAATGAACTAGATAAGTATATTGGTGGAGAAAATGTAGAAGAAGGACCAAAAGCAGAAGAAAGCAAAAGTTATGAAGGATATTATGCTGATTTAGATGGAAATCCTGCAACAGCAGAAGGAATTGTATACGCAGATTTAGCAGTAGGAAAGGAAGGACAATGGAATAGTGATGATTGGAGTAATTACAAATATGAAACTACAACAGGACTAAAAAGTTATGTAATAGGAGAAGCTATTAAAAGTGATAAATTTGGCAATAAAGAGTTACCAATAATTTCAGAACAAAAAGGTACAAGTGGAAAAAATAGATTTTATGTAATGGCACTAGAAGATTTAGATGATGACTATCATTATTGGTATTATAATGCTTATGGAAAATTAGATAAATTAGAAGATTATAAAACAGATATAAATTTTGGACAAGATGAACCAAAAGGAAAAACAAATACAGATTATATGATATCAGCTTATGAATCACATACACCTTATGGAGAACCTTATACTAGTGGGACATATACAGATTTATGGGGTCTAGCATCTTTAAAACAAAAGGTAAATGAAGGTTGGTTTGTTCCATCAAGAGCGGAATGGTCAGCTTTTGGAGATATGATATATACAAAATTTAATATTGATACAAGTAATTATGATAGTCTTGGTTTAAAGTACTGGTACTGGTCGTCTTCGCAGAACGATGCATACTACGCGTATCTCGCGCTCTCCTACTATGGCTTTATGGACATCGACTCTGTGAATGGCCGCATCTTAGTGCGCTTGAGTGCGACTTTCTAATTTCGTAAGAAATTAGAAATAAGAAACGCGTTATGTCAATAACGCGTAATAAAAGAATAAGAAAATTTCGTAAGAAATTTTCGATTCAAAATAAATAAAATTAAATGAAAGAAGAACATGGAACAGCAAAATATTAATAGGAAAAACCATTGGACACAAACTAAAGTAGACTCGGCAACTAAAAAGATAAATCAAGATATATATGAAAGAAATAGACAAGCACCTATACATATAAAAATAGATGATTTATCTATTTTTATAAATGATAGAATTACTAGAAGAGGAATAGCAAAAGGACTAGTTTCAATTCAGGAAGACTTAAATAAAAATCTTTTAGAAGTAGAAAAGATGACAATAGAGGCTCTAATAACAGAAAATAAGGAAAAACAATATAATATATTATTACAAGCTAAAAGAGCTATGAAAATCGAGATATGGACAGATATTAGATTTTTAATGATAAATAAAGCTATAACACCTGGAGAAATAAATGAACTAATTAGGAAACAATTAGATATAGATAAAGAATTAAATAAATGGATAATGTCCATACAAAAAGCTATATCCGCCGTTAGGTAAGATTAGCAAACTTTTATTAGTTAAATAAAGTTTATTTAATATAATGAAAGTGGTTGCCTCACCAATTTATTTGGTATTATCAAAAGATAGGCAATAGATAATGTGTAAGACGTAGTATGTTTGGAGTGTCTTTAGGACTGGTACTGGTCGTCGTCGCAGAACAATACAAACAACGCGTATAACGCGAACTTCAACAATGGCTATATGAACAACAACAATGTGAATAACAACAACTTTGTGCGCTTGAGTGCGAGTTTCATTATATTAGAAAAATATCTTTCTTCTAAGAAAGATATTTTTTAAGGAAGAAATTTATGGAAGATAAGATAACATTTCAAGAAATGTATGAAGCATATATATTATGCTTGAAAAATAAAAAAAGAAAGTTAGGAACATATAAATTTGTAAATGATAATTTATGCGAAAATTTGATGAGGTTAGTTGATAAATTAAATGGTCGCACGTATATACCACAAACTTCAAATTGTTATGTAATTATGGAACCAGCATTAAGAGAAATTTATGCTGCACAGTTTGGAGATAGAATAATACAACATTTTTATATGAAAGAAATTGAAAAAATTTTAGAAGAAGAATTAATTGATGGATGTTGTTCATGTAGAAAGGGAAAGGGTACTAAATATGCATTAGAGTTATTAAAAAAATATATTATAGAAACATCACACCATGGAACAACAGAATGCTATTATCTAAAAATAGATTTATCTGGATATTTTATGTCTATTGATAGAAAGAAAGTTAGTGAAAAATTTTATAGATTGATAGAACTAAAGTATCAAGGAAAACACAAAGATTTGTTGCTTTATTTAACACCATTAATATTTGAAAATAATCCTGCAGTAAATTGTAAGTATAAATGTAATGAAGAAATACGAAATAAAGTACCTGAAAGAAGAAAGATGAAGAAAGATTCTGAATATGGAATGGCAATAGGAAATTTAACTGCTCAAGCGGGAAGCAATTTAAATTTGAGTGAATTTGATAAGTATATTATAAATGATTTAAAACTAGAAAAATATATAAGATATGTAGATGATATAGTAGTGATATCAAATGACAAAAAGAAATTGATTGAATCAATACCATTAATATCAGAAAAACTTAGAGAAACGCACCAAACTATGAATAAGAAAAAAACAAAAATTGATACTGCATATCATGGTGTACCATTTTTAGGAAGAGTATCATATCCATATGGATATCAAAAACCTAGTAAGCAAGTAATTATAAGAGTTTGTGAAAAGGCAAAAAAGGTCACGTACACAGATAAAAGTAATTTACTTGCAAAAGTTAATTCACAGATAGGAAGCTTAAAAAATTATAATTGTAGGACTTTAATTAAGCAGTATGTTAATAAGCTACCTAATGAAGCAAAGGAAATTGTCGAATTTGATGATATTAAATATAAGTTCAAAATAATAAAAAATAATATATAAAAATATGAAAAGTGAAAAAGTAAATACAATTTTGTAAAGTAAGTGCAATTTGCAATAAAAAACAAAAAAGTAATAGTTTATTCATAAAATATTGACTTTTTAAGGTTTTTCTTATATACTTTGCGTTATAGGAGAGGTGCGATATGAAGAAATTTGTAACAATATTTCTTACAGTAATTATAATATGCTCTTTAGCATGTAGTGTATTAGCTTCAATTGGAACAGTAAACACACAAGGACTTAACTTAAGAGACGGAGCAAGTACTTCTGGAACAAATATAATTGTAAAAATAGATAAAGATGAAGTACTTAATATAGAAGAAGACTTAGGAGAATGGTATAAAGTAAATTATAAGGATTATTCAGGATTTGTAAGTAAACAATACGTAGATTTAAATTCAGAAGAACCAGCAGAAACCACAATTGAAGAAGGACATGGAAAAATTTTAGCTGATGAAACTTGTGTATACGTACTTCCACTATTAAATTCAACTAATCTTTCTGAATTAAAAAAAGGACAAGATGTAATTATTATTTCAGAAGTAGAAAATTGGAAATTTATACAAACTGAAAATACAACAGGTTGGGTTGCTGCTAACAAAATTGAAGGAACTCTAAAAAAAGATTCTAATCAAGAAAATAATCAAACTGAAAATAAAGCAAATGAAGTAGTAGAAGAAAATAATCAAGTTACAAATAATGTAGATGCAAATAATGAAAATACAGCTACTGAAGGAAATGAAGAAAAACCACAAACTACTACTATGACATATCCAACATCACTATATGTAAATGTGGATGCAGTTAATATTAGAGAAGATGCTACAACAGAATCAGATGTAGTTGCAAGTATAGGACTTAATACACCAGTTAGAGTAACTGGTGAATCAGGAGACTGGTATAAAGTTGAAGTAAGTGATGGAAAAGGATATATAATGAAAAGATATTTATCACAAGATAAGCAATAAAAAATATGGGGCACGGAAAGGTTATATGAAATTTAGATTTTTGTGTGCCCTAACAATAATTTTAATTATTATAATAATAGGGCTACACCATAACGGTGTAGTCTTTTTTGAGTATGATGGAGCAAAAGAAGGAGACTTTTTAGTTCAAATAGAAAGTTCTGCTAAAGAAAAAAATTATTATAATGTATATGAAGGAAAAATAGAAAATAAAAAGTTTTTAATTTATATTCAAAAAAATGAAGAAACTTTTTCTTATGGAGATAAAATAAAAGTTACAGCGAATTTTAATGAACAATCTACTGCCAGAAATAGTGGAGGTTTTGACTATTCAACCTATTTAAAAAGTAAAAAAATATATGGAAGTTTTAAGGTAGAAAGAATTTTAGAGGTAAAAAAGGCAAAAAAAATTTCATTAATAAACAAAGTACAAGAATATGTAAAAAAAGTATTTAATAAAAACTTGAAAAAAGAGAATTCAGCTTTAGCAATAGGATTGCTTTTAGGAATAAGAGATAATATATCAGATGAAGTACAAGAAGATTTTAATAATGCTAATCTTACACATTTGCTTGCTATATCGGGAGCACATTTTTCTTATATAGTTTTAATTGTATCTTTTATATGTAAAAAATTAAAAAACAAAAGATGTCAACAATTTATGCTTATTTTTGCAATTATATTTTTTATGAATTTAACTGGAAATACTCCATCTGTGGTAAGAGCTGGAGTAATGTCTATATTACTTATTTTATCAAGTATATTAAAAAGACAAAATGATGTATATACCAATATTAGCACATCACTTTTAATACAAATAATAAATAATCCTTATGTAATATTTGATATGGGGCTAGTACTGTCATATAGCGGAGTTATAGGAATAATAACATTTAATAAATTCTTTTCTAAGGTAATTAAAAATAAAGTTGTGTGTGTTACTTTATCTGCTAATGTGCTAATTATTCCAATAATGATTTATAAATACAATACAATATCATTTACATTTATTATTTCAAATGTATTAGCATCAGGTTTATTAGGATTAATTATAATGCTTGAAATAATTTCATGTATAATAAAAATTAAACCAATATTTATGATACTAGATATTAGTTTGTCTCTTTTACAAAAAATAGCTAATTTTTGTGCAAAACTTCCATTTTCAAAGGTGTATGTAACTACTAAAACAATGTTTGTTGTGTTAGCATTATATTTTATTATATATTTGATAGTAAAATTACGAAAAAAATCAATTCCTATTATAATTTCATTTATACTTATATTTACTTTTTCTGCAAAAATATACAATTACAATACTTTAGAAAAAGATGTCTTACAAATAAAGTTTAT
>CANQMY010000077.1 GCA_947625075.1 uncultured Clostridia bacterium | reverse complement strand
ACTATACCATAAATAACATCTCTGTTATCTTGTGCAAGTGTAATATCTAAATCATATTGTTTTCCATTTGCTATATAACCGTCAATATCAACTATTGGGCAATTTGGTTCAAATCTTTTTTCATCAAATTCCATTTTATTATTCCTTTCTTTTGGCAATTAAGCCGTTATTAATATATATTATGAAAATTAATTAAAAAATGATATTATATATTAATAAAAATAAGAATAAATTTTATTTAATAGCAATATATTGCAAAAATAATGCATATAGTTTATAATAGCAATAAATCCGAAGAATATAATTATATTCTCGTTACCACTTAAAAAAGAGGTAGTATTATGAAAAAATTTTTATCAAATTACAAATCAACGATAATTCTTTTAGTTGCTCTTATCGTTGGTGCACTTGTAGGAATTATATTCCAAGAAAAAGCAACTGTTTTAAAACCACTAGGAGACATCTTTGTTAATTTCTTATTAGTCGTTATTGTCCCACTTATTTTTTTAAATATCACAACTGCAATTGCAAAAATGCAGAGTCCAAAGCGATTTGGAAAAATAATAGTTACAATCTTTGTAGTGTTTATTATAACTTCTTTGATTGCACTATTAATAGGTTTTTTAAGTACAACATTTATTAAATTAGTTGATACTGAAGATGGAGAAACAATTAAAGCTTCATTAGAAGAAGGAGAAGAAACAGAAGAGGAAGATTTAAATATTTTGGAAAGAACTGTACAGTTATTAACTGTTGATGATTTTCAAAAATTATTATCGAGAGATAATATAATAGCTATATTAGTATTTTCAATAATTTGTGGATTAGCTACTAAAATGTCAGGAGAAAAAGGAAAACCATTTTTAGATTTTCTTAATTCTGCAAATGAGGTTGTTCAAAATATAATAAAAATAGTAATGTATTATGCACCAATTGGACTTGGTTGTTATTTTGCAGCATTAGTAGGAAGTTTTGGAGCATCTATTGCACTTGGTTATTTAAAAACATTTATAATTTATACAGTAGTTGCAGTAGTATTCTATTTTGTAGTGTACACATTAAAAAATAGAAAAGAATAGTAGTATTTTGGAAAAATGCTCTTCCTCCAACATTTACGTCTTTAGCTACATGTTCAAGTGCAGCATCAATACCTGTAAATGTTGAATCAGCTAAAAAAATAGGAGTACCAAATGATATAGCAGAAACTACAATACCAATGGGAACAAGTTTTCACAAAGATGGTTCTGTAATAGGTTCAGTATTTAAAATAATGTTTTTAGTTTGTTTATTTGGAACAACAATAAATACACCAGGAGCCATAGCTCAAGTTTTAGGTGTAGCACTTTTAGCAAACTTACTAATTACAGGAGTTCCAATAGGTGGAGGAACAATATCAGAAATGTTAATTATAACTATGATGGGATTCCCAGTAGCATCACTTCCAATACTTACAATGGTTGCTACAATAATTGATCCAGCTGCTACTATGCTTAATGTAGTTGGTGATACTGTATCTGCAATGATGGTAACAAGAGTAATTGACGGTAAGCACTGGTTAGAAAATAAAGATAAGAAAACAAAAGTTAGAGAAAAAATTGAAAAAGTGGAAGTTTAAGACTAATAAAAACTTAAACAAATTATAATAGAGAGGCAAAACAAAAAATGCAAGAGATAAAATTATTATACTTATATCCAGATATGATGGAATTATATGGAGATTATGGAAATATACAAATATTAAAGTATAGATGTAATCAAAGAAATATAAAACTTACTGTTGATGAATATTTGCTAGGAGACAATGCTCCAAATTTTAAAAATTATGATATTGTATTTGCAGGTGGTCGGAGCTGATAATGAACAAACTATATTGTCAGATGACTTACTGAAATATAAAGATAATATTAAAGAAGCGGTAAATGTAGGAACATTCTTTTTACTTATTTGTGGAGCATATCAATTATTTGGTAAATATTATAAAGGAGTAGAAGGAAATATAATACCAGGATTAGGAGTATTTGATTATTATACAGAAGCAGCACCTGATAGAAATAAAAGATGTATTGGAAATATAGTAACAGAAGTTACTATAGATGATATAAAAACAGAAGTAATAGGATTTGAAAATCATGGTGGGCAAACATTTAATGTAAATACTCCATTTGGAAAAGTTATAATAGGTAATGGAAATAAATTTGAAGACAAAGAAGAAGGATTTTTTAGGAAAAATGTAATTGCTACATATCTTCATGGTCCTTTACTTTCAAAAAATCCAAAAATTGCTGATTATATTATAAAATATTGTTTAGAAAGAAAATTAAACAAAGACGATAAAAATAGTGGAAAAATTGAATTAGAGAAATTGGATGATACATTTGAAGAAAAATGTAGAAAACAACTTTTAGATAAATTTATACAAAAAACCAGATAGTAGCATACTATCTGGTTTTAATATATATAAATTATTTTTACATTTTAATAACAAATATTACTTTTTAGATAAATAATTGAATGAAAGAATATATAGCTATATAATAAAATAGTATAATTGTTTGAAAAAAATGAAAGGTAGATAATGGACAAAACAGAAGCAAATGAAAAGAATAATAATTTAGAAGATATAAATGAAGCTACAAATAAAGAAAATTCTGATGGAGTACTAAATGAAGAATTAAAACAAAAAATAATAAAAGAGCAAGATTTGGTATCACTTTATATAGTAAGGGATCAGAATAAATGTACACTTTTTGATGAAAAGTATTATAAAAATGTTAAATTTAGAGATTTAAAAAAAATTGTTACAAATGATTTTGAATTATTAAAAAACTTTTCAACTGATAATTTAATAAAAGTATTGTCAAGTGTATACAAAAATGATTATCCAGATATGGAAAAATTAACAACTTTAATATTTAAAAGATTAGAGAAAGAAGATTTCTTTTGTGAAGACATAGACATAAATGGATTTTTCTTATCAATGGGAATGTTACATTCATCAAATTTAATATTTGGAAAATTAAGCAAAGATCAAATTGATAAAGTAAAATTAGGTCTTGATAATAGAACAAAAAATGTTAAAGGAAGTATAGCAGAAGGAATATGCAATAAAATAACAAATTATTTAGATTTGGCAAATTTTATAAGGTATTTTGAAAAAGGAATTTTTACACCTGAAAAAGTCGAATTTTTAGAGAAAATTTTAGAAAAAAATGAAAATGCACTTAGATACTTTAATTTTGGTTTATTACAAGATGATATATTTAAAATGGGACCAGAATTTATAGAATTTGTATCAAAATTTTCATATATGTCTACACAATTAGTTACACTACAAAAGATTAATCCAGAACTTCTAGAAATTATTTCTAAAAGAGTACAAGGATATGAAAATTTAAAAGATAATTTGGAAGAAATTGAATTATTAATAACTTTTTGTACTAGAAATGGATTTAATATTGATCCAAAAAATGTAGATAAAATTAATGTGGATGAATTACTGAATTGTGCATTACTTGAATCTAAAAGAACAAAAGATTCTAGAGCTGTAAATGTTGATTATGGTCCAGATTTTGAACAAAGATTATTAGAAGAATTAGATAAAAAATATAAAGAAGCATACTTTTTTGAAGATAAATTAACTATATATTTAAGTAAAAGATTTTCTATGACTCAAAGAGAGGCAAAAGAATTTGTAGAAGGATATGGATCAGATTTAAGTAATTTAAATGGAATAACACAAAATGATAAGGAAGTTTTTGAAAAAATAAAATCAGCATTAGATATAAAAAGTAAAGATGAATTGGATAAGTTATATGAAAGCTTAGAAGAAAGATACAGTGCTTTAGATATATTTAATATAAAGAAAAATGTTTCAAAAGAATGTGCAAAAACTTTTTTTACAACAATGAATAAAACAGATGAGTATGTACAAAAAGCTATAGAAGAAAAAAATTCTGATGTAGCAGAAGAAATAATTGTAAATGGAAAAAAAGTTGAACAAATTAAAATTAAAGGAAAGTTTGACTTAATACTTCATAGTACAGATTCAGGATTTATATCAAATATAGAAAAAGATAAAAATGAAGATTATGTAAAAATGTGGTTTGCAGGAAAACACAATGAAAATCATATTATTTCTGGAGCATATATAAATAATGACTTTATGGGTTGCCCTCCTGTTGGAAATAACGGAGTAATGTATGGATTTACAAAATTAGATGAAAAAAATATTAAACTTATGGGAGCAACTGATATTAATACATATTCAACTAATTTTGCCTATGATGCTGTAACACAAAAATATATGTCAGCTAAAACATTGCCATATAGTTCAAGAAGGGTATACAGTGAGATTGGAATAGAAAGAGATGGAGTTAAACCTGATTATGTTATAATTTTTGATGATATGAATGAAAATGTTAAACAGAATGCATATCAGGCAGCAGCACAGTTTGGAATTCAAGTATTATTTATAGATAAAAGTGAAATAGAAAAGGAGCAACTTAATAATTTACAAAGTTTAAATGATGAATTTAATAAAACTGGAGATTCGTCAATTTTAAAAAGATTAATAAATACATATGAAACAAATGTTGCAGGATGGTTATTAAATAGAGCAGGAAATGATGAAACATATTCATCTGACATTGATAATTCTAAATTTTCAGATGATTTTTCAAATATGTGGAATAAAATTCAAGAAACAATTGATTTTCATATAGATGATATTACAAATGAAAAAGATGGTCAAGATAATATAAAAAATCTTACTGGCATAGTAAATATTGTATTAGAAGAATTAGATTTATATAAGAATTGTAAAGATAGAAAACCAATAACAGAAACAGAAGCAAATTTTAATTATAGACATATATTAGAAAAAGTAAATGAAAGTTTTGATAAAATAGGAAGTTCACAATTCAAGGTTGATATGCAAGCAATTCCTACTGCACAAGAATACCAAATAAGGATGCAAGATATATTAAAACAATCATTATATGGTCCAAATAAAATTTCGACTAGAGATATTGAAGAAGTAAAAATTGTTATGTCGCAAGAAAGAAATACGAGTATATTAGAAAATATAAATAGAGGTGAATAATAATGGAGAATACATATGCAATGGCATATAGAGAGGTATCGGAGATATTAAAATATTTACCAAAAGAAGAATATCAGAAGGTGCCTCAAGAAGAAATTGATTTTTTTTATAAAAATTCGGATAAAAATTATCTATTTAAAATAGATAATAGTGTTTCTATTGAAAATCAAAAAATTTCTAAAAAAGCATATGCTATATTAACATATTTATTCATAAAATATATTGCAAATGAAAAACAAAAAGAAGTAATAAATAATATTTTAAATCACAATGACTATTTAATAGAGCAGGAAGCTTATAAAAAATATAATCCAGATGAATTATTTAAAAGTAATAATTCAGAAAACGATACAAAAACTAATAACATAGAAGATGTATCAGAAAATAGTAAAAATATAGTAGTTTATAAAAAGAGTTGGATAAGAGATTTTTGGAATAAAATAAAATTATTATTTAAAAGAAATAAGTAATTTTTTAGTATTTTTGTGAAAGAATTTATATATTATTAAGGATAAAACTTAATAAAAAATATATACTTTAAATATAGCATAATGAACATATGAAATCAATATAATAAAAATAAAAAACATTAATAATTTATTAAAAAAATAAAAAGAATAGATCTTATAAAAAGCTTAATGCAAGCTGAGTTTGAGATTTATTCTTTTTTTATTAAGTTTTATCATTAATAAAAATTAACATAATAGGAGGAAAATATGAAAGAACAAAAGAA
>CANQMY010000076.1 GCA_947625075.1 uncultured Clostridia bacterium | reverse complement strand
AAAACTTACGCAAATACGTAATATAAACAATTATTGCAAAAAAATATAAAAAATTGGTTAAAAATTGTAATATAAATTTAATATAAAATACCCTTTAAGTCCTTCCGTAGCAACATAAAAAGAATATTGATATAATGCATATTGAAATTTATTTTATAATATTTTAGTATATAATATGATTAAATAGGTGCAAAATAAAAAATATACATAAAAAAATACTAAAAAAGCTTGAAAAATAAGCTAAATCATTGTATAATAGAAGATGTACGATTATGTAAAGTATAAGGAGGATTACAATGCAAAAACTTTTAAACAAAATTACAGCAACAATTGCAACATTTATTTTAATATCTATAAATATAATGCCTGCTATTGTTTATGCTTCAGAAGAAGTATCTCAAGATGCAAAAACTAGTCAAGAAAATGTTGAATTTAATGCAAGTATTAATGGAGAATATAATACTGCATTAGATGTAAATGAAGAGGGAAATTTAATATTAAATGTTAAAGTATCTGGAACAGGATATTTAAAAGAATCAACAGTAACAATTGAGAATAATAATTATGAAATAATTAATAGAGAAGATTTAAATGTAAAATCTATTAATGGAAATGTTATTACATTAAATGAAGTAAATACTGGAGAAATATTAAATGTTTCTATACCAATTAAACTAAATAAAGAAGAATTAATTGATTCAGACATTCTTGGAAGAGATAGTGAAGTTATCTTAGATACTATATATGTAGATAAATCTGGAAAAGAAAGAAAAATTAATAAGAAACTTACAGAACATTTAGAGTGGACAGCAGAATTAAATGAAGTTGTTAATCAAAGCTTAATTAGATATATAAAATTCGATGAAAATAAAACAATGATAAGCTTTAAAGTAAATGAGGGATTGCAAGACAATAAGCTTCCATATACAAGTAAAGAAATAAAAATAAATGTTCCAACTTTGGGAGAAAATAAACCAAGTAATGTTATTGTAGTAGGAAATGGAATTTCATATAAATATGAAGATGATATATTAACAATAACAAAAGAAAATACACCAAATTCAGACGGAAAAATTACATGGAATTCTAATGATGAATACTATGTAACATATATTTATGATAATCAAATAGATGAAACTACAATAGAATCAAATATAGAATCAAGTGTAGTAGTTAAAGGAAATACAATTAAAGGCATATTAGAAAATAACACTTACGAATTAAAAGATGAAGTAGGCAAATATGTAGAAGGAGAAATACTAGGAACAGATGAAATAAACAAAGGATATATGTATACAAATTTAAAATATGCTGAAAATAAATTAGAAACACCATATGAAATTAACTATAAAACAAATATTGGTTATAAAGATTTAACAAATAGTTTAAAAATTGTGGAAAATGATGTAAAGTTTAATAGTTTAGATGCAAGTAATTTTATATTAGATAAAAAAGTAAAAATAAATAAAGAAAACTTAATAGAAATATTAGGTGAAGATGGTTGGATAAAGGTTTTATCAAATGATGGAACAGAATTAGGAATTATATCAAAAGATAACTTAGAACTTGAAGTAAATGTACCAAAAGTAATAATAGAAACAAGTAAAATAATTAAAGAAGGAAATTTAGAATTAATAGTTTCTAAAGTTATAAATGCTAATAATGAATATGACAAAGAGCAGATTTCTGAATTAACAGAACTTATAACTAATGCAACTATAGAAAGTTACATAGATGAAGAATTAAATTCTTCAAAAGAAATAACAAAAACTTCAAAACTTGTAGAACCAGAATCAAATGCAAATATTGATATAAATGTACAAAATTTATCAACAGTTGTAAAAAATGAAAATGTAATTATAACTGCTACATTACAAACAAAAGACATAAGTGATGCATTATATTCAAATGCAAAAATTAATATTACTTTACCAGAAGAAGTAAAAGAAATTAATGTAAAAGAATCAAGATTAATATATGAAGATGAATTAGAATTAACAAACTTAAAAACAGAAGGTAATAAAATTTCATTAAATCTTGATGGAACTCAAACTAAATATAGTACACAATCTACATCAGAAGGAACTGTTGTAAGATTAGTTACAGATTTAACATTAGATAATTTAGCACCTTCAAGAGAAGAAAAAGTTACTTTAGATTATTCAAACGAAGCAACTGGAGAACAAAAAAGTATTACAGATAATGTTGGAATAATAGCACCAGTAGGATTTATAACAACAAATTCATTAGAAGGATATGGACAGAAAGTAACAGCACAAGAAAGAAATGAACAAATAATTAAAATTAAAACAGATACATTAGAAAATAAGGCTACTATATCTGGAACAGTTGTAAATAATTTAGGATATGATGGAGTTGGATTAACTATTTTAGGAACAATACCAACAAGCGGAAATAAAAATGCAAATGGTGTAGATTTAGGATCAAACTTTGATACAATAATTACTGACGCATTAAGCGTAACAGGAGTAGAATCAGAAATATATTATAGCAATAATGTAAATGAAACAATTGATGGAACATCTTGGACAAAAGATTTTTCACAAGATGCTAAATTGTATAAAATTGTAGTTTTAGGAAATGTATCTAATGGAACAAATATTAATTTTAGTTACAATATTGAAGTTCCAACAGGATTAGAATATGGCAATACTTCTAAAGCATCTTATGCAGTATATTATAATAATGGTGCAGAAGAAGGAAGTAAACAAAATGTTGTATTAGCAAAAGCAGTTGGAATAACTACAGGAGAAATACCTGTAATAACACCAAATGTAGAATTAAATAATTTAAATACTGGAGTAAAAATAGAAAATGGATCAAATGTAAAGGAAAGAGAATTATTTACATATACATTAAAATTAAAAAATACTGGAAAAGAAGTTGCTAAAAATGTAAAAGTAAATATTACATTGCCAGATGGAATATCAGTAGCAGAATTAGTAACAGATATGACAGATCTTCCAACTTATCAATATGACTCAGAAACAAAAGAATTACAAAATGTTATAGATACAATAGATGTTGGAGAAGAAAAATCTATTGATTATAAATTATTAGTTACAAAAATATTATCTGGAGAAGAAAAAGAAATTAAAGAGCAAAAAATAGTTGCTAATATTATTGCTGATGAAATAGAAGAAAACATTAATAAAGAAACAATACTTAATATTGTAGAAGGAAATATTTTAGGAACAGTATCTTCTAATAAAACAGAAAGAACTTTAAAAGCTGGAGATGAAATTGATTATTATCTAGAAATTGCAAATGCAAACTATAAAACGAAAAATAATATTAAAGCAACATTAACTATTCCAAAAGAATTTAAAGTTACTAAAATACAAAATAACTCAGATACTGATTATGAATATGATGAAAAAACAAATACAATTACATATACAAATCCTACTTTAAGAGGTGGTGCAACAGATGGAATTTATATAGGTATGCAAGTAAATAATGTAAGTGAAAATAAGCAAGTAGATATAAAGGCAACTATTGATTGTGATGAAATGGAAAAGGAAAATCTAGAAACATTAAAGTACAATTTAATTAGTTATATGGTTAAAGCATCTCTTACAAGTAATATTGAACAAAGTACTTTAAATGATACAGATGAACTTGAATATTATATAAACATACAAAATTCAAGCAGTGAAGTAGCAATTGTTGATATAAATGATACTATACCAGAAGGTTTAAGAGTTATTGGATATAAAGTGCAAGATATAAATGGTGAAAAACAAATAAATGCAAGTGCAAGAAATATAACTGCACAAATGGAAATTGCTCCAAATAGTTCAGCAAGATTAACAATAATAACAGAACCTTATGCTTTACAAGAAGGAAGAATATTAAAAATTGAAAATAAAGCAACAATATCTCTTGGAGACATAGATGCTGAAACAAATACTTTAAGTCATACAATAGTAGGAACTTCACAGAATTCTGCTGGACCAAGTACTGAACCAGAAGTGGGAGAAGAAGGATCTGGAGAAGAATATGTAGAAGACAATAGACAAACAGAAGAAGGAACATATAAAATTAGTGGAAGTGTTTGGGTTGACGAAAACTCAAATGGAAGAAAAGAAGAATCAGAAACTAACTTATCAGGAGTAACAGTTAAATTATTAGATAAAAAGTCAGGAAAAATTGCGTTAGATGTAAAAGAAAATGAACAAGTTGAAACAACTAATAATTCTGGAAGATATACATTTGTAAATGTAGTTCCAGGAGTATATATAGTAGTTGTCGAATATGATGATGTTACTTATGAACTTGCAGACTATAAAGTAGAAGGATTATCTGATGCAGAAAATTCTGATTTCGTTGCTGCTAAGTTAGCAGATAAATCAGTTGCAGCTACAGATGATATACATGTTGAAGACGCAAATATTTATAATATAGATTTAGGATTAGTTAAAGGTTCAACTTTCGATTTAGATATTAGCAAAGCAATTACAAGAATTACAGTAACTAATACTAAAGCAGAAACAAAAGTTTATGACTATAATGTTTTATCAGTTGCAAAAGTAGAACTTGCTACAGCTAATGTAGACTTTGCAACAGTATTAGTAGAATATACAATATCAATAAAAAATAATGGTCAAGTTGCTGGATATGCAAAATCAATAGTAGACCATATACCACAAGGAATGACATTTAGTTCAGAATTAAATAGTAGTTGGTATTTAAGTCAAGATGGTGATGCATATAATACAAGTTTAGCAAATACTATAATTAATCCTGGAGAAACAAAGACAGTAAAACTAGTATTAAGTAGAAAGATGTCAGATGAAAACACAGGAACAGTTAGAAATACAGCAGAAATTTTAGTATCTTATAATGAACTTGGATTAGTAGATAAAGATTATGCTTCAGGAGATGTATCATCAGATGCATCAGAAGAAGATGGAAAAAATAAATCAGCTGCGGATTTAGTAATTGGAATGGCAACAGGTAGAGAAGTAGCATCATTTACAGGAATTACTTTAGGAATATTATCAATAATTGCTGTAGCAGTTTATGAAATTAAAAAACATATAATAAATAAAATGTATAATATTATATAGAAAGGAGTAAGAGAGTTGGAATTAAAAAGTAAAAAAATTAAAGCATTACTAATGATAATAATTATAACAATAGTATTATCTATGAGTAAATCTGTTTTAGGTTTTTCTCTTCCAGGATCTAAATCACATCCTTATTTATATGATGATCATATATTTTGTATAAACCACAACAAAAGTTATTCAGTAAGAAATGTAGAAGGAATGAATGCTGCAACAAGATTTGTAAATTATAATAAAGTTGGAGAAAAAGATTTAGAACAAAGTGTTGCATTTGCAGTTTATACAGCAGTTCAAACTGGTATATGGGATAGTCAAAGAATTCAAGATATTGTTTGGTCTACTAGACAATTTAGTGGTTTACAAGGCTTTATAGAATTACTTGCAGATTATACTGGAAATACAACTAGTCCAACAGATGCAAATATATTAGTTGCAAGATCAAATCAATTTGCTCAATTTTATTATGGAATATTAAATGGTGGAAATAAAATTAATGTTACAACTGATATAGGAAATAGTAAAGTATTGGTTGATCAAACTGATAAAACTTATACAGTTGGACCATATAAAATAGATGTTCAAACAGCACAGCTTACAGAAGCTATAAAAGATGCAAAGAAAATTTTATATAATGAATTAGCAGGAATTAATGCTATTAACTATCCAAATTGTCCTGCATTTGCTACATATAAACTAACAGGAATAGATGGAACAAATATAAAATTTTTAGATAAGAGTGGAAATGTAGTTAATTTCC
>CANQMY010000075.1 GCA_947625075.1 uncultured Clostridia bacterium | reverse complement strand
CAGCCCATTTTACAAATGGCTTTACTTTCTGCTGCATATATACACCTCTTAACTTCTCTGTAATTCTATCACAATTACCTTTGTTTTACAATGAAATAACTAAAGTTTTAATTATAATAGTTTTACAAATTTAAACTATTATTTTATGTTATATAATTTCAAATATATTCATAAAAATTAAAGAAATAATTTTTTTGATCTCTTTAGTTTAATTTACTTGTTTAAACTATTTTTAACTAATTTACACTTAGTTACCCTTTTTTATGCTTAAATATGTTTTATTTTAGGCATAAAGAAAGAAGGACTTATTTCTAAATCCTTCTTTTAATAATTTTTAATTTTAGGGTTGTTTTTACTCAAACGTTGAATCAGAATCGAAAATTACTAAATTTTCAAAATTATCACTTTCTTTTTTTATAATTATTCTATTTCAATTATTCCTAAATCAACAAAAGATATTAATAACAAACTAAGCATATATTGATTATTTACTGATTGTTCATAATTAAAAATATCCGTATTAAATTCTTTAGTATTCTCTAAATTAATTTTCTTTATATCAATTTTTTCTAAAGAATTTATTAATTCCAAAAAAGCATTTGATAATGTATCAATTGACATTTTATTATTTAAATACTTTTTATCATCAATATATTTCTTTAGTTTTTGATTTTCAAAATCAAATCTTTTATCAAAGTTGCTCATATCATTTTCAAAATTAGAAATTATAAATGTTTCAATAGCAGGATAACTTAACAATAGCATTCCACCTATACTATTAAATTTGTTTTCAATATCATCATTTGGTTCTCTTGAATTAGTATAATGTTCTATTAATTCCTTTAGTATATATGTATCTTCTTTTCTATCTGCGTCAAAAATATAATATATTGCACTATTCCTATATTCATAATCTAATCCTCTATCTTTTAACAGTTCAATCTGCTTATCTATAAATTCTGTATTATTAATTGTATCAATATTGCTAGTTTTCGAATTTATTATGACTACTTGCGAATAAATATTATCCTTTTTAGAAAATTGCCTATACTTCATTTTTCCATCTCTATTAAGGCTACTAACTTCTTTATACCCTAGAATTTTCAAAAATATATTAGCAATTAAATTAATTTCTCTCTTTGCACCTTCTACAATATACAAAACTTTTCCAATATTCTTATCTTTATTAAATTTAATTTTTTTATTTAATATTTGGTAATCCATTAAACACTCCACTTAAATACATTTTTTCTATATTTTGAGCTTCTCTTGGTTTATTATCAGAGACTCTATTTAGTTTACTTCCTTTTCCATTTATAAAATCAACTGTATAAATCTGGTCTGGTCTTAGCAAGGTATTTGTTAATAAATTTGTTGAATGAGAAACTATAAATAATTGTGAGTTTTTGGAATTTTTCATAAAATATTTTATTACTTTTTCCTCTAATAAATTATGAAAACCGCTACTAAATTCATCAATTATAACCATTCCTCCATTATTCATTGCATCAAATATAATAGGTAATGTATTAACTATAGTTTGATTACCATCAGATTCCATATTAACTGGTAAAGCAAAGTCCATTTCATTTCTTTTAACAATTATATCTTTTTGATTGTTGTCAAAATTAAATTTTAGCTTTCCATTATTAAATTCATTCGTATATTCTAGAGTTTGATTATAACCAATTTCTTTTAAAAACTTATTAAAATTGCTTACTCCATTTTTTTCAAAATAGTCTTTATAAGTTATAATAGATGATGACCCACTTGATTTAAATATTTTTCTCCCAAATTGGTCTATAAAGACTGATTGTTCTAAAAACTCAAACCATTGCATCAAAGTTGCATTGTCAATAAATTTTGTATCAAAATATACTTTTCTCACAGCTGATTGATTAAACTGTAATTTTTCTATTACTATTTCTTGTTCATCATCACGAACATATATTCCATTTTGACCAATTCTATTTATTATTTCTTTATTTGATACACATAATTTTTCTTTACTAATGCCTTTTTCATCACATTCTATTTCATATTTTACAAGTTCTCTATTTATAAAGAACTCATATTCTAATTTCATCTTACCTTTTGCTTCCCTAAAAAAGCACAAATAATTAAAAGGGATAATATTTATTTGCCATACTAACAATTCTAATAAAAATCTAATTGCTTTTAAAACAGTTGACTTACCAGTTGCATTTCCTCCAACAAACAAAGCTCCTTTTAATATATTATCATTGGTTTTATTTGTATCGTTTAATATTTCATATCCTGTTGCGTTTAAATCAATTTCCGCTTGTTCCATATATGATTTAAAATTCTTCATAGATAATTTTACTAACATAGTATTATCCTCCTTACCTAGTACTATTTTACCACAAACAATAAATTTATGCAATTTTTTTGCACTATTTGCTTAAATAGATGTAATTTTTTTACATTTATAATATATTATGCGTTAAAATAAGAAAATAATACTACTAATTTTGGTTATTCAAATATACTTTCAAATTCTAATGGAACAATATTCTCATACAATAAATTGTGAATTAACTTGCCTATAATCATGATAATTCCAAAATACCATTTTTCAAACTTACATTTTTCCATAATCTTTTTGAAAGTAATCTGTTAAATAATCTTTCTCAAATTTTCCTGTTACTAATATAATGTTTGAAACTTTCAGGACAACAATAATAAATAATATAATTCACTTTATAGCTCGCATTTTCTAAATTATCTATACCATTTTTTACTGGATAATCATTATATAATATAGTGTGATTTTCATTATTTCCATCTACAAATAAATAAGTAAACTTTCTTGCATTTAGCCAATCTAAAATTCTTTTTCTATATTACGTTCTTCTTTAACTGTTCATGCTGCACCAAAATTTTCACATATTATTACATAATCATCTTTTGCCATTTCATTTCGTATTTGAAATATATCTTCATTGAATCTTAAAAAATCTGCATGTGTGTCACCCGTAATGAAAATTATCTAATATCTCCCATTATATATTTTTTAAATTTTTAAATTATCTATATTCCATATTATGTTACATATTTTTTTATATAACACTTTTCTTTTATTTATCTCATTTTTTCCAAATTTTTCATAGTATTCAAAATTTAATTCTTTTTCTTTTATAAATTTCTTAAATTCAGTATTATTTAAATATACTGCTTCTCCTAATGATGCCCCTAAAATATTACCATTTGCAGATTCGTATGTTTTTACTTTGTATGCATATTCTTTATCGTTTAAACTTCTATTTATATGATCCTTTAATATTATTAAATCTGCAAAATTATTTCTGTATCCATCAAATTCTTCTTTTGATGAATATTCTTTATCAAACCATTCATAATGATCTGGTGTTATATGTTCAACATCGTATGGATGAGTTTGTTCCCTATTTACATAGTCAGTATAATTACTTGTTAAACCACTCATTTCTTCAATATAAGCTGTCATTCTTGCTAACATATTTCTAATATATTTTTTTGTATATCCATTAACTCTAAAGTTTTCTAAATTCTCCACTATATTGATTTCATTTTCATTATAAATTGCAATTAATTCTTTAGAAAGTTTTTCAATATTTAAATTTCTTATTCTTTTTGTAATAGTAAAAATGGCATTTTTTACAGTATTATAATCATTAGATTTATATAAAACAACTCTTGAATGAATATATAAATCTAGAAATTTTGATACTAAATCGATTTTTTTATTTATAACCTCTGTACTATCTTCTATATCAATAGATGATAGTATAACTTGTTCTTGTAAAGTAAATTTATCAACAGAATTGTAATATACATATTTAAAATCTGATTCATAACGTTTTTCATAATTTCTGATTTTTATATATACATTTGCATATTTATTAAAATATGATATAAATTCAATAAAATCTTTTGATGTTTTCAAGCCTATCCTACTTTTATTATCTCTAACCCATTTGTGAAATTCTGTACCTATAATATCGAAATCTTTATTTATAGCACCTTTTTTAGTTTCTCTTATTGTTTCTGCATACTGTGCTCTTAACCAGTTTTTTATAAAAGTTTCATCTTCTTTAACATCAATTTCCTTTAAATTTAATATTGTTTTCTTCCATAAAGCATTACATTTTTCTCTTTCCTTATCATCCTCAATTTCAGATAGTAAAAATCCTTTCAACATTTCTGCAGGAGTTAAACTTAGTCCTCTATCATTCATTGAAACAAATACTTTATGTGCATCTTGTTCTGTATCAGCTACTATCTGAATAAAGCAGACCTTTTCTTTTAACCAATCTCCAAAATTTAACAAACAATTTTCAATAATTTCCTCAGGAAAAATCTCTTCAATATTTTTATATGCTTTATAAATATTCTTTATTGATTCATTTTTATTTTCAATTTCATATTCATTATTATTAAAAATTGCATTTAAACATTCTTCTCTTTCAGGAACATTTATATTAAATGATATTTGACCAAATGCTTCCGAAAACACCATTCCTTTCAAAATATTATCTTCTAAAAACATTTCTTTAGCCTTATTCAATAAAAACATTATAACTAATGTTAATGATGTTAGTCTTTGTTGTCCATCTATTATTGCATTATCTCTGCCAGTTAAAACTACTGACCCCATGAAATAAGCGCCATAGTCTTTGACACTAATTCTATTGTCACCAGCTTGATAATAATTTAAAAATTCACTTGTTAGATCTTCTATCATTTCTTCTATTTGCTTTCTTTGCCATTGATATTCTCTTTGATAATAATGTATAGAATATTTTGTGTTTAATAACAGTCCTTTTAATGTTGTAGGGTGACCATCTATTTTTTTCATTTTAATTCCTCCAATTTTTAATTTTTTAGTAAATCTACACTAATATAATTTTTTAACTTTACATGCATATTTTCTTTTTAATTTTTCTTATCATTTATCATACTAATTAATTCATCATAGCTTTTAATATTGTCAATTTTTTCTTTTAGAACCTTTATTTTTTCCAAAAAATAAATATAATTTTTTAAATGTTGACAACTTATTTGATTATGATTAGAAGAAGTACCACTATTTAATATATTATATATATTTATTAAGTTTGAATATCTAAAACTAATATTATTAATGAATTCTAATACTTTTTGTTTATGATTATTAATTACACACTTATTTATTTTATTATTAATATTAATTATTTCATATTCATTACATAATCGTAATAGTTCATAACCATTTTTTATATCTTCATTTAATTCTATATCAAGTATTTTATTTATTAATTTCTTCACAATTTCAATATTTATTTTATCCATCGCTTTATTCCTCTCATCCATTCTTTAAATATATATACTATATTTTTATTAATTCGTAATTCTATCACAATAAATCACATTATACAATATATTTTCAATATAATATAACTAGTAATTGTGGATTTGTTAATCATATATCACACTAATATAAAAAACACTTGTTTATATCATATTGATATTTCCATTTTTATTTATTTTGACATATCTATTGTAAACCTATAATAACTAAATTTTTACTTATAATAATGACCATTCTTAGATTATTTATATATTTTTAATAATTAAAACTAATTACATACTTTCGAGTTATGCGCGAGGCTTGAGGCATTTTTGTAACTTTGTGAAAATTAGAGTTTTTGTTGGTATTTTAATACTTACAAGAGTTTTTAGCTATAGAACATTTGTGCATTTTTAGGGTATTTTTTGAGAAGTCTTTTCCCAACTTTTTCCCAAGTGGTAGTACACGGATGTTCGTATAATTGAGACTCTTGTGACAAATTTTTATTTAACAAAATTTTAATTTTATGGAGGTTATTTTATGAGTAATTTAAGGGAAGTTAATGATGATATT
>CANQMY010000074.1 GCA_947625075.1 uncultured Clostridia bacterium | reverse complement strand
TTTTGCATCTTATTATAAATTGATAATTGTTCTATCGTATCTTTTCTTCTTTTTTGCAATAATTCAGCATAATGACTAACACTAAAAATTTTTGATTCATTTGGAAGTTTACTATTATAAGCTAAATATTGCATTTTTAACTCATTAGGGTTACTTAATATTTTATCTATCTTTTTTATTTCAATAAGTTTTTCTTTCTTTTCTTCTGTTGTTTCTTCAATAAAAGCTTTTTGATTTTTCATTTTATTTAATTTTGTCTTACAATCAGCAAGCATTTTTAAAACTAACTCATTCTCATTTTTATCATAAGATAAATAAAATTGTGTTGCAACTTTTTCTAATTCATTCCATAATTCTTCTGGCATATTAATTTTCAATGTTTTTAAGTTTTTGCTATCTATATTATTTATAAATTTATATCCATATAAGTATACTAGAAGCTCATATATTATATTACACTCTGTGCTTTCTATTTCCTTTGGCAAAATTGACCAAGACCAACCATTAAAATCTCTAATTACTTCAGAAATTGATATACATTTTCCTATTGATATTGCTGTAAATATAGCTTTTTCAGTAGTTGATAGATTATCTTCAATATCACCAATACTTGCCTTTGATATACCATATAATAGATTTTTTTCATTTGGAAAACATATTACCGTTTTTTCTCTTTTTACTCCATTTGAAATAATATTACATTTATTTTTATTTAATTTTTTTGCTTGTTCTGAATTAGGATCTGCTATTTGAATTTTATCACAATATCTTTTTACATTTTCTACAATTT
The DNA here is from genome assembly GCA_947625075.1 of uncultured Clostridia bacterium. GTDB lineage: Bacteria > Bacillota > Clostridia > TANB77 > CAG-508 > CAG-793. The sequence continues at coordinate 5,115 of CANQMY010000074.1, read as the reverse complement.
CATTTAAGAATTCGTCTCTAGAAGGTACTTCTCTTTTAACAGTTTTATAATTTTCAAAACTATCTTCAGTTTTATAAAACATACTAAGTAGAAGGTTTCCGGCATTTAATGAAAACCTTTTTTGTTCTGCAATATTAGCTAATTCTTCTTTATAATCTTTGGCTAAAATTTTGCTTTTCAAAACTAATCTACTCTCCCTCATTATTATTTTCTGTATTTTCTACGTATTCTTGTTGATTTTGTATATTTGTTGGTGCCATTTTTAATTCTTGCCATCTTTCTTTTGACATAATTACTTCTCTTGGTTTGCTACCTTGATATCCTGAAATTATGCCTCTTTCTTCCATTTGATCTATTATTCTTCCTGCCCTTGCATATCCAACTTTAAATCTTCTTTGAATAAATGATGTTGATGCTTGACCTGTTTCAATGCACATTTCAATTGCATCATTTAAAAGTTCATCCACTCCATCATCTTCTTCATCTTTATTTGATACCTTTTCAGGTTCATCTGCTCTTTCAATAGACTCAATAATTCTTTCATCATATTGAATTTCTCCATCTCTTTGTATAAATTTAACTATATTTTCTACTTCTTTATCAGATATAAAAGCACCTTGTATTCTAGTTGGTTTAGTAGCTCCAGTTGGGAAAAATAACATATCACCTTTTCCTAAAAGTTTTTCTGCCCCAGCACCATCTAATATGGTTCTAGAATCTACTTGTGATGATACTGCAAATGCAATTCTTGAAGGTATATTTGCTTTAATTATTCCAGTAATTACATCTACTGAAGGTCGTTGAGTTGCAATAACTAAATGCATGCCTGCTGCTCTTGCCATTTGTGCTAATCTACAAATTGCATCTTCTACATCTTTTGCCGCAACCATCATAAGATCAGCAAGCTCATCTATGATTATTACTATTTGTGGAAGTTTTGGTTCTCCTGCTTTTTCCGCTACTTCATTATATCCTTTTACATCTCTAACATTCTTTCCGAGCAAATAAACTATATCTATTTACCATTTCTTGTACTGCCCAAGCTAAGGCACCTGCAGCTTTTTTAGGATCAGTTACAACAGGTATTAATAGATGTGGTATTCCATTATATACTGATAATTCAACTACTTTTGGATCAACCATTAACAATTTAACTTCACTTGGCTTTGCTTTGTATATTATACTTGTTATTAATGTATTTATACAAACTGATTTACCTGAACCAGTACTTCCTGCAATAAGTAAATGTGGCATTTTTGCAATATCAGTAACAACTACATCTCCAGCTACATCTTTTCCTAATGCAAATGCTACTTTTGATTTTGAATCTGTAAATTTATTTGATTCAATTATATCTCTTAAAGATACTATTTCTTTTGTCTTATTTGGTACTTCAATTCCTACTGTATGCTTTCCTGGTATTGGAGCTTCTATTCTAATAGTTTCTGCTTCTAAACTTAATGCTATATCATCTGCTAAGTTTGCTATTTTACTAACTCTAACTCCTTCTGCAGGTGCTAGTTCATATCTCGTAATTGCAGGACCAACAGAAACATTTTCTACCTTTGCTGAAACTCCAAAACTATATAAAGTCTTCCTTAACTTTTCAGCAGTAGCTAATAATGCTTTTCTGCTTCCCGCTTCATCATTTCCTTTTCCTTCTGATAAAAGTTCTATTGGTGGAAATTCATATTTTTCGTCCTCAACTCTTAAAGCATGTTCCAATTGTAATACTTCTTTAGTTTTTGCTTCTTTTTCAACTTCTTGCTGTGAAAATAACCCTTGTTCTGCTTGTCCTTGTGCAGAATTATCTTTTTTATTTAAATTTTGTTGTTGTACATTTTCTACAGATTGTTTAAGAATTTTTCCTGACTTGAAGTTTGGAACATCTAATCCATCATTTGAATGGTCATATTTTTTTGGTTCTTTTAAATTAATTGTTATTTGTTCTTCTAAAGGTTCATTATCTTTAGAATTTAGTTTTTCATTTTTTTCTCTTTTTCTTCTATCCAACCAAGATTCTTTTTCTACATTTTCTGCAACATATTCATTATCTTTATCTAATTGTTTGTTATCATCTTTTCTGCCAATAAATTTGTCCATATATTTTGATATTGCATCTGCTGGATGTAAACTAAATATAAACACTATTAGTATTAAGGAAATTCCTATTGATACTATAATTGTTGCTGGTGTACCTATAAATCTAATCAAAGGAAATGCAAAAATAGCTCCTAAAACTCCTCCACCAATATTAGTTGTTCCTAAACTATATGCTTTTGATAAAGCATCGTTTAATGAACCTGTCATATCTATATTTCCAGATATTGATTGATAACATGAAAGTATAATATCTATTAAAATTAAAATTACCAAAAACATTATTAATTTAGTTGAATAATATTTTGTATCTTTCTCTCGTGCAATATATAATGCCATGCATAAAAGTCCCACAGGTATTAAATATTTAATATATCCAAAAAATCCTCCAAGTACTGGGCTTAATTTTTTGCCTAAATATCCAGACTTTGTATATATTAAAATTGCTAAAACTATACTAATTAAAATAATTGTCATTACAGTAATATTTAATTTTCTTTGTAACTCTTTTTCTTTCCTTTTTTGTTCTTTTAATCCTTTTGCTCTAGGCATTTATACATCCTCCATGCTTTTGTATTTTATATATACTTAAATATTTTTTAAACACTTTTTTACAAATAAATTATAACGTATTTAATTTATAAAATCAATAGCAGAAAATTTTTTAATGAATAATATATGTATAATAAGTAAATAATATTTACTAAAATAAAAACCTTATTAAAATTCTAGTAAAATATCATATTACATAATTATTTTAAATGTACTTAGGTGGAGGATTTATGATCTCGTTTTGCATTAAAGAAAATAACATAAATTTACAAGATTTTTTAATTACTGAAATAAATAATTCAAATTTTAGTAATATAAAATATTCAACTCATTCTTTCAAATTATTTGAAAACTTAATTATTCATTACCTTGGTGAAAATAATGATGTTTTTTTTGATTTTATATCAACAATTTTAACAAAAGCTATTATTATATACTATGAACCTATACAAATAAAAAGATTAATGTATTATGATTATTTTTATTTTGATAAAAGTTCTAAAGATATTATCTTTGATGAATATAATCTTTTATTAAAAAAACTATCTGAATTAGAAAAAAATCAAAAATTTGCTTTAATTTATGGACCATTAAAAAGTTTTATAAAAGAAAATAAAGCAATCGTATTAGAGGGTTTTATTAATTTTAGACTACAAGAATATACATTATATTTACAAGATCTTTTACAAGAAGCTGTTAATCAATTTATATTAGATAAAGAATATATTGAATTTGTTAATTTATTAAAAGGATATGTTGATTCAAGAATTCCTGATAACAAACAAGTTAATTTAATATATGTAAATAATGAAGCATTGCTCTTATCTCAAGATGGGGATATTATATCTCTTGATAAATTTGACTCTAAATATCTTTCTGACATAACATTTAGTAACAATGATTATGTATTAAATACATTAGTAGGACTTATTCCATGCAAAATAAATTTGCACTTAGTAAGTCCTAAAGATAATTTTATAAAAACTATTGAACTTATATTTGGCGATAAAGTACAGTATTGTCAAGGTTGTGAACTTTGCAGTGCTTACAAGATATTAAATTTAAAATAAGTTTATTAATAAATTTAAAATCTCGTGCTTTACCCAAAAATAGTAAAAAAAATTAGGAGAATATATAAATCCCCCAATTTTTTTTATTTTTTAAACTAATCTTAAAATAACTGTTTCAGCAGAGTCTCCTCTACGAGCTCCTTTTTTAATTATTTGTGTATATCCACCAACTCTAGATGCATATCTTGTAGCTAATTCATTAAATAATTTATTTGTTAAATCTATTTTATTTCCTTCACTATCTTTAACTTTATTTAATTTTGTCATCATTTTTCTTCTAGCATTTAGTCTAGATGGCATATCTTTTTGTCTTTTTTCCATTTTTTCTTCTTTTACAACTTTTAAAAATTCTTTTCCATTTTTACTTTTTGCTAATTCTGTTTCTTTATTACCTTTGCTATCTAGTTTTGCTTTAACAACTTTTACTTCAACTTCTTCAAAATTATCTTTTTCTTTTATTGCAAGTGCAATTAAACTATCAGCTATTGACTTTACTTCTTTCGCTCTTGCCTCTGTTGTTTCAATTTTTTCATGTAAAATTAAGTCAGTTGTTAATCCCTTTAACATTGATAGACGTATATCTGTCGTTTTTCCTAATTTTCTATTTGCCACTTTTTTCACCTTCCTTTTTTATGGATTATTCTTCTTCTTTCATTAAATCTAAATCTAGATTATGTAATTTTTCAATTACTTCTTCTAAAGATTTCTTTCCAAGGTTTTTAACTTTCATCATGTCATTTTCTGTTTTTCTTGTTAAATCTCCTACTGTTGATACTCCTGATCTTTTTAAACAATTGAATGATCTTACAGATAATTCAAGTTCTTCAATAGGCATTTCTAAGATTTTCTCTTTTTGTTCTTCTTCTTTTTCAACCATTATTTGAGTATTCTTTGCAGTTTCTGATAAATCAACAAATAATTTTAAATGTTCAGTTAAAACTTTAGCAGCTAAGCTTAATGCTTCATAAGGTTCTAAGCTACCATCTGTCCATAATTCAATTGTTAATTTATCATAATCAACCATTTGACCAACTCTTGTATTTTCAACATTATAGTTTACTTTTTTTACAGGAGAATATATTGAGTCAATTGATATTACTCCTATAGGTTGATTTGGGGTTTTATTCTTTTCTGCAGTATTGTATCCTCTTCCCATATCTGCTGTCATATCTAAGTGTAAAGAACCACCATTTGATATAGTTGCAATATGCAAATCAGGATTTAATATTTCTACAGTTCCATCTGTAATGATATCTCCAGCCTTAACTTCACCTTCAGAATTTACGTCTAATCTAAGTGTTTTTTCTTCATTTTTATCTAATTTTAATCTAACCATTTTTAAATTTAAAATTAATTCTGGAACATCCTCTACAACATTTGGTATTGTAGTAAA
>CANQMY010000073.1 GCA_947625075.1 uncultured Clostridia bacterium | reverse complement strand
TGCTGGTGCACTATGTCCTTTGGATAAAATAAATCTATCTCTTGATTGGTCGTCTGGTTTTAATGGATTTATATTCATTTCATTAAAATATAATACAGCTAAAATATCAGCACAAGAAAGTGATCCACCTGGATGCCCTGACTTAGCATAATAAATCTCTGTTATTATATCTTGTCTTATTCTATTTGCTTTTTTCTTTAAAGCTTCAGCTTTAGTAATTTTCATATTTTACTCCAATCCTATATAAAATCTTACTATCCAATTAATTATTTGATCTGCTAAAATATTTTCTTTATCTTTATAACTATGATTTGCTCCATCTATATAATTTATATCACTTTTATTATTTTTTATTTTGATTTTCATTATATTTACTAATTCATCTGCTGGAATATTTATTAATTCTTTATTATTTCCCCATCTCATAAATAATGGAACTTTAATTTTATTTAACTTTTCAAAATTATATTTTGAATCTGTATACCTAAAAAAATCTAATTCACTATCCTTTTTAAAATTTAAAACTGTATTTGGCTTTACAGGTGGAAAATTTTTTACTGCAATTATATCATCTCCTGCATTTCTTTCTTTTTTTAGCTCTAAATATGACATTACTTTATTATAGTTTTCTCCTAATACAATTTGTAAATATGTTGGTATATCTACCATTGATAATAAACTTACTCCTACTATTTTTTCTATAATATTATTTTCATGATTTTCTATAAGTTTATTTATTGTATAAACTACTTTAGTACATCCCATACTATGACCTTGAATGATTATTTTATTAAATTTTTTTAAAAGCATAGCTTGAATTGCAGCTTTTATATCATAATATGAGTCTTTTACATTTTCTGCACAAGAACCTTGATAGTTCATATTTTGCAAAGAATCATAAGAATTTAAAACATCATGACCTCTATTGTTAAATGTAAAATATGCAATATTATTTTCAGTTAATTTTTTTGCTAAAACATCATCTCTGTAATTTAAGCAACTACTTGTAATTCCATGTACTGATATCATAATTACATTTGTTTTAATTTCTTCCGGTTCATGTAACAATCCAATTAATTTAAGTCCATCTTCTGTATTAAAATAAATTTTACTAATTTTCATTTTTTCTTTTTCCTCATATAATTTTTACAGGTTTAAATTCTAAATAATCTGAACTAACTAATCTTAAATTTATACCATCCACAAGTCCTTCTATACTGTCATTATACGATTTTGCATGCAAATGTCCATATATACAATCTTTGATATTAAATTTTTTCATTATATTCAAATATTCACTTTCCTGTTTCATCTCTATCATATTACGAGTAATAGGTGGATAGTGCATCATACATATAATTTTTTTATTATTATTTTTTTCTATAGCATTTTTTATTGAAAGTTCTAATCTACTTACTTCTCTTTTTAACATTTTTTCACTATTTTCAGTTTCATTTAAGGACCATCCTCTTGTTCCTACTATCATTGCTTCATCACATTCAAAAGAAGAATTAAATATAAAGTCAATATTAGAAAAATTATTTTCTTTTAAAAATTCTCTCATAGATTTTAGCGTAGTCCACCAATAATCATGATTTCCTTTAAGAAGTATTTTCTTTCCTTTTAATTTATTTAAATATTCAAAATCTTGTATTGTATCTTTTAGATATGTCGCCCAAGAAAAATCTCCTGGAAGTAGCACTACGTCTTCATCTTTTACTATTTCATTCCAATTTTTTTCTAATTTTTCCTCATAATTTTCCCATTTTTCCCCAAAGATGTTCATTGGCTTATTTTTTCCAAAAGATAAATGCAAATCTCCTATTGCATATATTGACACTTAATTTCTCCTCTTATTATTTTTTTCATTTTTATTATTTCATTTTTAAGTCTGGTTGAGCATTTAAAGTTAAATCACTTATTTTTCCTTCTAAAAAATCATAATATCCAGCAGAAGCTATCATTGCTGCATTATCTGTACAAAGTTTTAAATCTGGCATATATATTTTTATATTATTTAATTTTAGAAATTCATTTCTGATATAACTATTAGCTGAAACCCCTCCAGCTATTACAATTGTTTTTATTCCAGTTAATTCTATTGCTTTTTTTGTATTTTGTATTAAAATATCTGCTACTGTTTTTTCAAAGCTTTTACAAAGATCCTCTTTATTAATTTCTGGATTTTTATGATATATGTTCATTACTGCAGTTTTAATTCCACTAAAACTAAAATCTAAATTATCTAAATGTGTTTTTGGAAGTTCTATTGTTGCTTTTCCTTTTTTACCTAACTCATCTATTTTAGGACCTCCTGGATACCCAAGTTCCATTATTCTTGCAACTTTATCAAATGCTTCTCCAACAGCATCATCTTTCGTTCTTCCTAATATTTCAAATTTTGTATAATCTTTTATATGTACAATTTGTGTATTACCTCCAGACATCATTATGCAAAGAAAAGGTGGCTTTAAATCTTTATGTGTTATATAATTTGCTGCAATATGTCCTTCAATATGATTTGTCCCAATTAAAGGAATATTTAAAGCAAAGCTCAATGCTTTACCATAAGAAAGTCCAACTAATAAGGCCCCTACTAACCCTGGTCCACAGGTACAAGCTACAGCATCTATATTTGACATTTTAATTTTAGCATCACTTATCGCTGTTTTTACAACTTCTGATATATTTAATATATGATTTCTAGATGCTATTTCTGGTACAACTCCTCCATATACTTTATGTATATCAATTTGAGTATTTATGACATTTGATACTACTTCTCTACCATTTTTTACAATAGCTGCTGCTGTTTCATCGCAACTAGATTCAATTCCTAATATATATGTATCTTTCATTTAAACTCCTAATTTTACTATTAATTTTATTAAATTAAATAATCCTTTATTTATAAAATTTATTGCAGGAGATATTATTAAACTTGCAACTGGCGTAATCCATATTGCTATAAATATTATATATAGCAATCTTTCATGATTAACATACCATTGTCTCGCTTTTGTTGGTAAAAATGCTGCTAATACCTTTGATCCATCAAGTGGTGGAAGTGGTATTAAATTAAATACTCCTAATCCAACATTTATTGAAATCGTATATGATATAACTGTAGATATTATATCACCTGTTGTAGTTGCTAAAAAATTTCCTCCAAATGCAATTAGTAATCCATATATTACTGAGAATATTATAGCTAATAAAAAGTTCATTGCTGGTCCTGCGATTGATACTAATGCATTACCTTTTCTTATTGTAATTGTTCTATTGAAGTTATTAGAATTAATTTCCACAGGTTTTCCCCATCCAAATCCTGCTGTAATTAATAAAATTGCTCCTATTGGATCAATATGTTTTAATGGATTTAAAGTAAGTCTTCCTTGCATTCTTGGAGTATCATCTCCAAGCTTATCTGCTGCCCATGCATGAGCAAATTCATGAAAAGTAATTGCAATTAAAATTGCTGGAATAGATAATATTAATGTAAGAAATGCACCTGGTGTTCTTAAATAATATCCTATATTATCAAATATTAAAAATAATATAAATATAATCATCCAAGGATTTGAAAAACTTGTAAAAAACATTCTTATCTCCTTTATATTAAAAGTTTTTAATAATACTCATATTTAACTTAGTTTAATATATCATATTATTATAAAAATTTCAATTATTTATATATATAAAAAACTCTATCTCGACGTTTTTTATATATACGTCTATTTAGAGTTTTTTATTAATAATAATTTTTATTTTCTTAATAATTTTCTTAGCTGTTGCAGATTTTCTTTATCCTCTTTATACTCAAATCTAGGTTTAACAAAATTTTTTGAACCTCTTTTTTCAAATGCATATCTAGGAATTAATTGTATATGAAAATGATTCATTGGTCCGTCACACATTGTACACAAGTATATGCTTTCAGCTTTATAGATTTCCTTCAAGTCTTTCATTATTTCTTTTGCCAATATAAATATTTCTTTACAAGTTATATCATCTATCTCCATCATATCTTTATAATGTTTCTTTGTACTTATAACAGTATGTCCATTTGCTCTTGGATTTTCTACTAAAAAACATTCAAATTTATCATTTTCAAAAATCATTCTATCTGTTTTATCTCCATATAAAACATGATTATTTTCTTTATCGAAACAAGTAGGACATATGCCAGAATCAACCATATCTGCCACTGTAATTTTTCCGTTTTTTATTAAATTAATAATTTCTTCATTATTAAGTTGTTTTAAATTATCCATATTTTATCTTAATCCTTATTTTGTATATTTGCTTAAAACTTTGTATCTAATATATATTATTACCCCTACACAAGTTATAATTATTGCTAAAATAAGTACAGTCGATTTTACTCCTGTTTGTGGCAATTTTCCATCTTCCACCATTGTATTATCTTTATCCGAATTATTTGTATTCTGATTATTTGATTGTAAATTTTCTTTTTTAGTATTATCTATATAAGTTTCAATACTTTGTTCTGTTTCTAGTCTCATTGACTTTGAGACTGCCACACTTTGATTGCCTCCTTTTATTGCAACTTCCTTTATATACAAATATATTACATCTTCACTTACTGCCTCATTATAGTTAGTAATATTTCTTGAATCTATTGTAAATTGTAACTTATCGCTATCATTTTGTTTTTCAGTAATTTTAGTCCAATCATTTATATTTTGTTCATTTGAATTTGATGATAAATAATAATAATATTCAACAGAATCATTATCCATATTTCTTAATACTTTATCAACTTCTACATTTACTAATATATAATTTTCTTTTGATTCATCTGTAAAGAAATATGCTTGAACTTTTTTTACATTACTTTCTACATTACTCAAATTTGAATTTACAGCTTTTTCTTCTTCAACTATCTCTACTTCAAATTGCGTCGTTTTACTTTGGTAAGTAAGTTCTATTGATATACTACCTATATTTTCATTATTAAATCCACTTACAGAAACCTCTTCAGATGTCATAGATATATTTTCATTTGTTCCATCATTATATGTAACTCTTATAACTCCGCCTGTTAAATCTAATTCTTCTTTATTTTGAATATATTTTATTTTTAATGGTAGTTTACCTACAGAAATTTGTATAATCGATTTTTCTACAACATTTATTTCTTGAGTGGTAGTTTGTTCTTCATATTTTATAGTTACAAAAGTTTGTTCTTTTCTTAAATTTATTCCATCTTCTATTGTATAACCTGTTATTTCTTTTTTGTCTCCATCTTTATATGTGCCAGTAACTATCATTCCTGCTTTATCAAAGTTTTGTCCAACTACATAATTAATTTTATTAGGTGCTTTAGTTACTTCTATTCCTATTAACGGATTAGATATTACTGTTATACTTTGTTTTACTGTTTTGCCATCATAATAAATTGTTACTTCTGTTTGATTACTTGTCAAATTATCTCCATCTTCTATTGTATAATCGTTTATTATTTTTCTAGTACCATTTTTATAAGTTGCCTCAACTATCATTCCTTCCTTTTCAAAATTCTGTCCCTCTTTATATTCTTTTTTAGTAGGCTCTTGTGTAATTTTTAAATCTATTATGCTATTTTCTTGTACTGTTATATCTTGATTAACACTTTTATCTCTATATGTTATTGTTACACTTTTTTGATTTTTTGATAAATTTGTTCCATTAGTAATACTATATTCTGTATTACCTAATACAACCTCTGCATTATTTTTACTATTATAATATGCTGTTACTTCCATTCCATCTTTTTCAAAGTTTTCTCCTTCAAAATAAGATATTTTATTAGGTGCTTTTGTAATTTCTATTCTTTGTAATGTATCATCATATAGATGCGATACCGTAAATGCCTTTATTGTACTATCTCCATCTGTTAAATCACCTTCTAATGAAGATGATAATG
>CANQMY010000072.1 GCA_947625075.1 uncultured Clostridia bacterium | reverse complement strand
TATTTCTTTTTTAATTGATAGAATTTATGATAAAGAAATGAAAAAAATGCTTGTTGCAATATATTCTCAGTACTCAAATATTTTACTTCAAGTTAATCAATATTTTGAAAAATATGGAGAAGTTCCATCTAACATTTCTCTACATGCTAAAATCATGAGTCTTCATGGTATTAAATTGAATTTAATGAGAGACCGTACTACTTCACATATTGCAGAAATGATGATCCAAGGAACTTTAATGGGAGTAATTGAAGTTCAAAAAATATTAAATGCTTCATTAGATATTGAAAAAGATGTTACTGAATTATTAAAGAGATTTAATAAATTTCAAAGAGAGAATATTGATAAATTAAATGCTTATTTATAAATAAAAAAATTTAAGAAACCCCTTGATAGAAGACTACCAAGGGAATTTCTTATAGGCATCGTTTTTTATGAATCAGAATCCAAAAACTTGAAAAAAAGCGGCCAGACCCATGCACTCCTAACAACTTCATCTTCAATAGAACCATAACTGTAATTCTTTTTAATGAACTCACCGTACACATTTTTTAAATCTTTTTCTGCAGAGTCTAAAGCTTTTTCTGCCAATATGATCTTATGATCAAGATCCTTAAGGCACTTATCTAAGCATACATGGAAACTCAGAAGTCCTGTTTCCTCATTAAGCATTTCCTGAAGATTTTTATTTATGACATCGTATGATTTCTCAGCAATAAGAGAAATATCATCATTTTGACGCCATAATTGCATCCTCATTCTCACTTCCTGTATACTTACATTAGATAACTCCTTATACTGTAGATATACATTCCGTGCTGTTTTTAGTTCTTGCTTCTTTTTGTAGAAATTTTGTAATACACTTTCAACACTCATATAATCCACTCCTTTCAACTGTTGCTAAACAATAAGCATGTCTAGATTATAACATCGTTTTATAATAAAGTAAATAGTCTTAAAATACATTTTTAAGACTATTTTTTTATTATTATTTGTTTAGAAAAATACCATTTTCGTCTATTTGATTTCCATTTAAAAAACTTTTAATATCCATCCTTTTGCTATTTTCACTTTGTATTTCCAAAACTTCAATTATTCCTTTTCCTGTTTTAATAAATAAACCTTTCTTTTTATTTACTAATACTATTTCTCCTGCACTTTTATTTTTAGTTTCTATATTATTGTCTGTTAAATTTTCGATATTTCTTACTTTCCATATTTTTATTTTCTTTCCGTTTAAAAACGTATAAGCTCCAATAATAGGATTTAATCCTCTAACTAAATTTTTTATTTCATAGGCACTTTTATTCCAATCAATCAAAGCCATTTCTTTTTCAAGCATTGGAGCTAATGAAAAATCATCACCTTGTTTTTCTGCTCCAATTTTAATTTTAATTTCTTCTATAGTTATATTTTTATTTTCTTTAGTAATATTATCTATTTTATTTACTGTTTCAACTAAAAGTTTACTACCTATTACTGCCATTCTATCCCATAATTCACCTGTAGTTTCTTCATCTCCAATTTTAACCTTCTCTTTTAAAATCATGTCTCCTGTATCCATACCTTCATCCATAAACATAGTAGTTACTCCTGTTTCTTCTTCACCATTTAACACTGCCCATTGTATAGGAGCGGCTCCCCTATATTTTGGAAGAAGCGATCCATGAACATTTATAGAACCATATTTAGGAATCTTTAAAAGTTCTTTAGGTAAAATCTTTCCATAAGCTACAACACATAGTAAATCTGGACTTAATCTCTTTATTTCATTTATAAAATCTTCGTTATTTTTAATTTTTATAGGTTGATATAAATTTAAATTATTTTCTATTGCAAAATCTTTAACTGGAGAAGCTTTTTGTTTCATTCCTCTTCCTTTAGGCTTATCCTGATTTGTAACAACTCCAACTATTTCATTTTTTGTTTCATATAAAGCTTGCAATGATTTTAATGCAAAATCAGGTGTTCCCATAAAAACAATTTTCATTAACATCTCTCCTCTTTAATTTATCATATTATTTTTTACTTGAATCATTTTGATCATTATCTATATATTCTAAAGTACCTTGTTCCATAATATCTATAAAAAGTATACCATTTAAATGATCAATTTCATGACAAAGAGCTTCTGCTAAAAGTCCTTTTCCTTTTACTGTTATAGATTTTCCTTCTTCATTTAAAGCTTTTACTACAACTTCGCTTGGCCTTATTACTTTAGCAAATTTATTAGGAAAACTTAAGCAACCTTCTTGAAATTCCTCACTTCCCTTTTTCTTTATAATTTCCGGATTTATTAATTTTAATGATGGACTTCCATCATAGTTAACATCTATTACAATAATTCTTTTTAAAATTCCTACTTGAACAGCTGAAATTCCTACTCCATTTGCAGAATGCATAGTTTCATCCATATCTCTAATTAATTCTTTTATCTTGTCATCAATTACTTCAACTGTTTTTGATTTTTTTCTTAAGATTTCATCTCCTTCTAATCTTATTTCTCGTAATGCCATTTATTCCTCCTTAAAATGTTCCAACTGTTTTTATATTTTATAACATATTACTTGGATTTAATTCAATTGCTAATCTCGATGTAAATGTTTTCATTTTGTAAAATTCTTCTAAGCAATCATTTAATAAATTATTTACTTTTTCGTCGTATTTACATTTAATTAAAATTCTCATTCTGTATCTATCTTTTATTTTATCTATTGGTGATGGAACTGGGCTGTAAAGCAAAAGACCAAATTTTTCATTAATTACTCTTTTCTTTAAATATAAGTGAATATCACTAGATAATTTTTTCAATTCTCTTATGTCTTTTGCAGACATATCAATTACTATTATATCGCAAAATGGCGGATATTTCAACTGTTTTCTTATTTCAATTTCTGTATCATAAAACAAATTATAATCTTGAGTTTTTGCAAATTCAATTGCATAATTATCTGGATTATAAGTTTGAATAATTACTCTTCCTTCTTCTTTTTCTCTTCCTGCCCTTCCGAGCTACTTGAGTTAATATTTGAAAAGTTTTTTCACTTGCTCTATAATCTTCAATATTTAGACTACCATCTGCAGCTATTACTCCGAACTAGTGTAACATTTGGAAAATGGTGTCCTTTTACAACCATTTGAGTTCCAATTAAAATATCAATATTTTCATTTTTAAATTTATTCAAAATTTCTTCATGCGAGTTTTTCTTAGAAACTGTATCTATATCCATTCTTATTGTAGTTGCATTTGGAAATAATGATTTAACTTCATCTTCTAATTTCTGAGTTCCCGCTCCAAAATATTTTATATTTTTACTTTTACATTCCGGGCAAATTTTTACTTCATCTTGCTCATATCCACAGTAATGACATTTCAATTTATGATTATTTTTATGATATGTTAAAGTTATATCACATCTTTTACATTTAACAGTATATCCGCAATCTCTACACATTACAAATGTAGAAAATCCCCTTCTATTTAAATATAAAATAGTTTGCTTTTTATTTTCTAAATTTTTTTGTATTTCATCATAAAGTTTTCTACTAATCATTGATTTATTACCAGATATTAATTCCTCTCTTAAATCAACAATTTCTACTTTTGGAAGTTTTGAATCATTAGCTCTTTTAGTTAATGTTAATAATTTATATTCTCCTCTTTCAGTTTTAGTAAATGTATTCATATCTGGAGTTGCACTTCCAAGCACTAATGGAATTTTTTTACTTTCTGCTATAAATTCTGCCACTTCTCTTGCATCATATCTAGGTGTCATTTCTGAACTATAAGATTCATCATGCTCTTCATCAATAATTATTAACCCTAAATTAACTGCTGGAGAAAAAATAGCGGATCTAGCTCCAATTATTATTTTTGCTTTTCCTTCTTTTATTTTATTCCATCCATCATATCTTTCCCCTATTGATAGTTTACTATGCAAAACGGCAATTTGTTCCTCACCAAATCTTGAAATAAATCTATCAACTGTTTGAGGTGTAAGTGAAATTTCCGGTACAAGCATTATGCTACTTTTATTTTCTTTTAACATTTTTTCTATTAATCTTAAATATATTTCTGTTTTTCCAGATCCAGTTACCCCATATAAAAGATATTTTTCATTATTTTTTATAGATTTAAGTGCTATTTCTTGCTCATCTGTTAAGTTTAAATCCACACTTTTAACAGTAGTTTTGTGTAAAAAAGGATTTCTTTCAATTTTTGTTTTATTTGCCAATAAATATCCATTTTTAATTAAAGTTTTAACTATATTACTTGATGCATCTGTAAAAAGCTCTATGTCTTGCATAGAGACATTTCCATTATTAATAATAAATTCTAATACATTTTTTTGTTTTTCAGATTTTATTTTTCCTTGTTCAATTTCATTTAAAATTTCATCTGCTTCTTTTGCTAAAGATATTAAATTAATTTGTTTTTCTTTAACTCTATTTAATACATTCTTACTTTTTCTTCCTGGTGGAAGCATTAATCTAAGACAATCTGAAATATTACAAAAATATCTATGTGACATCCATTTTGCAAGTTCTATATATTTTGAATCTATCTGCTCTTCTTGAAGTGCGGATATTTTTTTTACTTTATAATTAGATTTTTCTTTTATTCCTACAACAATTCCCTCTTCTAATTCTTTTTTTGATGCAAAAGGCACAAAAACTCTAGTCCCAATTTTAACATCTAAATTACTTGGGATTTCATAGTCAAATATTTTATTTAAATCTCTTACGCTACTATTAATAATGACTTCTGCTATCATCTTATTTCCTTTAAAATAAATTTTTATAATCAACAACAAAAATTATTTTCTTCTGTTCTTATAAGATTTTACAACATTATACATAAGCATTGCTACTGTCATTGGTCCTACTCCGCCCGGAACTGGAGTAATGTAAGATGCTTTTTTTGATACACTTTCAAAATCAACATCTCCACATAGCTTTCCTTCATCATTTCTGTTCATGCCTACATCTATAATAATTGCTCCTTCTTTAATCATATCAGCTTTAATTATCTCTCTTTTTCCAACTGCTGCAACTACAATATCAGCATCACTTAGTTCACTTTTTAAATCTTTTGTTTTTGAATGACAAATTGTAACTGTTGCATTTTTAGAAAGTAAACATTGTGTCATTGGTTTTCCAACTATATTACTTCTACCAACAATAACTGCCTTTTTTCCTTCTAAATCAATATTATATTTATCAAATATTTTCATAATTCCAAATGGAGTACATGGAATAAAACCATCTTCTCCTATGCATAATTTTCCAACATTATATGGGTTAAATCCATCAACATCTTTTTCTGGTTTAATTCTTTCAAATGCTTCTTCTATGTTAAGTCCTTTTGGTATAGGACTTTGAAGAAGAATTCCATCAATCTCATCATTTTCATTAAGTTTATCAATTAAATTCAATAATTCTAATTGTGAGGTTGTATTTGGAAGTATATATTCTTCAAATTTAATTCCTACTTCATCACAAGCTTTACTTTTATTTTTAACATATACTTTTGACGCTTCATTATCACCACATAATATTACTGCAAGTTTAGGTGATAATTTTTCTTTTTCAACTTCTTTTTTTAATTTTAATCTTATTTCTTTTGCTAATTCTTTTCCATTTAATATTTCCACTTTTTTCTCCATTCTCCATAAAATAAAAAGTAATTCAAATTACTTTATTTATTGATAACTTTAAATTATATTTTTTTCATTTTATCACAATAACTAATCAAAATCAACGTTACTTTTAGATTGACTATACAATTAAAGTATGATATATTTTTTATAATATTTTTCTTATTTTATTCAATTTCTTTATTAGAAAGGAAGGGATTTTATGAATCGAGTAAGTAAAATAAATTATTATTTAGATATAGCTGAAACTGTTGCGGAAAGAAGTACATGTCTTAGAAAAGCTTATGGATGTATTATAGTTAAAAATGATGAAATAATTGCAACTGGTTATAGTGGAGCTCCTCGTGGTAGAAAAAATTGCATTGATTTAGGATATTGCATAAAGAAAAAAACTTTTCCTGATATGCATCACG
>CANQMY010000071.1 GCA_947625075.1 uncultured Clostridia bacterium | reverse complement strand
AAATAAATGAAATAAAGAATACTTTAAAGAAAAGTAAATAAAATAATAAAAAATAATCGCTATTGTACTAAATTATTTATACAATAGCGATTATTTACTTAAAAGTAATAAAAATAAAGCAATATATATATATTTATCATTTACATTTTGAGAATAAAGAAAAAATAATATAGCTATAATTAAAAGATCATCTGAATATAAGCTAAATCCAAATAAATTAATTTTTCCATCATTATTAATAGAAAAAAAGTTAGCTAAATTCATTTTTTATCACCACCGGATGTATTAAAAAGTTGTGTAAGCTTTCCCATTTTTATTAATTGTATATATTCATCAATTTTTTCTTTTTTAGTATCTCTTAAATAAGGTTTTAAAGATAAAAGTAATTTGCTCATATCATCATTTTCAGAATTTTTCATTTTATTCATAATATTTTGTATTTTCATTAGAGTTTCTATATCAATATTTGGAATAGAAGAATTTGTATTATTATTTTCATTTTGATTATTATTTGGCGATAAAGGTTGATTAGAACTTTGAGAATTATAATTTGCATAATTATTTGTATTTTTGGAGTTATAAGAATTGTATGAATTAGATAAATTATTAAAAGATTTTGAATTATTGTAATTTTTTAGATTATTAGAATTATTAAAATTTTGATTATTATTATAATTATAAGAATTATTAAAGTTATTATTTGAATTTTGAAAATTATTAATCAAATTCCTAATATCATCTGGGATTTGATTATTTTTAATCATTGATTGAGCTTTTTTAATCATCTCATTTAAATCATTGTCATTCATAAATACATACCTCCTATTAACTATAATATTATATGATTAAAAAAAATAATTGTTACATACAAATGAAAAAAATAAAATTTAAATTAAATATTACTTAAAAAATTATTTACGCAAGTAAGACTTTAAGAGCAAAATTTAAGCAAAAAAATAAAAAAATACAACAAAATTGTAATATAAACTTAATATAAAATGCTTAGAAAGTGCTTCCGTAAATGAATTGAAGGTAGTTTTGTTAATTTATAAATTAAGTAATATTGAAAAAATTTTTTTCGAGTATTAGTATTAATTTGATTAAATGTATAAAAGTAGCTTAATAAATAAGGCACAATTGATAGAATAATAATTTATTAAAATTAATATAAAAATATAAATTATGTAAATTAAGGAGGGAAAAGATGCATAAATTTTCAAACAAAATTATATCGACATTATTAGCATTTACATTAGTTGGTACAAATGCAATACCAGCTATTGCTTATGCTGCAAATGAAACCTCTATAGAAGAAAATACTATAAAAGAAAATATTATAGATGAAGAAAATATTTTAAATCAAGAAAATAATATTTTAGAAACAATTGAAAGTAATTCTAATTTTAATATAGATGCCCAAGCAACAATTAAACAAGAATTAAAAAGATATTTAAAATATGAAAATAAAACATTAATAAGCTTTTTAGTATCAAGTGGAATTAAAGAAAATAGTATGCCAATACTTGAAAAAACAATACAAATATTTGTGCCAAAAATAAATGACAAAGAACCAAGTAAAATTATAGTTTCTGGACAAGAATATACTTATCAAGATCAAATACTATTAATAAATAAATCATATAATGAAGAAATAAGTAAAATAGCATCTGAACAAGATAAAAAAGTAAGTGATCTTATATTAGAAAAAGATATTAATATAGAATGGAATTCAAATGATGAATTTTTAGTAACTTATGTATATGATTCACAAATTAATGAAGATGCAACTAATACTAGTGAAAAAGAAAATATTATTAATACATTTGCAGTAGTTTCAGCAAAAACTGTTGTAGGAAATGAAATTGAAGCAAAAACAGAAGAAGTATCTTATAGTGTAGGTAAAAAAATTGGAAATTTATTAGAAACAGTTATTTCAGGAGACACGGAAATTAATAAGGGATATTTATATACTAATTTAAATAGAACAGAAAATAAATTAGAAACGAGTTTTAAAACAAAATATCAAGTAAATATTGGATTTAAAGAATTAATTGATGAAATACAAATTAAAGATAGTATAATTAATGATCAAATATTAACAAGAAAAGTATGGTTAGATAAAGAAGAATTAAAAAATGTATTAGGTGAAGATGGTTGGATAAAAGTAATAGATAGTAATAATCAAGAATTAGGAATATTAAACGAAGAAAATTTGGAATTAAATATTAAATCTTATGGACTAACATTTATTACAAGTAAACCAATTGAAGAAGGATATATATCATTAAATTTAGAAAAAGTTTTTAATACAGAATATAACTATACAATGCAAGACATTATGAATATGACGGAATTATTAAACCCTATTGATGTATTAGGATATCTTGAAAAAAATCAAATTTCAAATAATTATATAGAAAATAAAATAAATTTAGTAGAACCTTCATCAAATGCAAGTATAGTAATAAACAAAAACATATTATCAACAGTTGTTAAAAATGAAAATGTGGTAATAACAGCAACATTAGAAAGAAATAATATAGAAGATGCATTATATAAAAATCCAGAGTTATTGATAAGATTACCAAGTCAAATTAAACAAGTTGATTTAAAAGATGCAAGATTAATTTATGAAGACGAATTGGTACCTGTAACATTTCATGCAGAAGGAAATGATATTTATTTAAAATTAGAAGGAATCCAAACAAAATATAATGAAATTCCAAATGTAAAAGGAACAGTAATAAAAATAGTTGCAGACTTAACCTTAGATAATCTAGCTGTTAATTCAGAAGAAAAAATAATATTACAATACACCAATAGAAGAACTAAAGACGAAATAAAATCAACAGAAGTACCAGTAAGAATTGTTGCTCCTACAGGTTTTATAATAGCAAATTCAGGAACTTTAAATGAAACTATAACAAGTATAAATGAAGATATGGCATTAAATATTACAGCAAATGATAAAGAAAAACAAATAAATCTTAGAGGAACAGTTATAAGTAATTTAAAAGAAAGTACAAAAGGTCTAGTTATACTTGGCAGAATACCAACAAAAGGAACACTATCAACTGATGAAAGTAATCAATACTTAAATTCTACATATTCAACAAAAATAATTAAGCAAATAAATGTAGAAGGAATAGAAGCAGATATTTATTATTCTGATAGAGAAAATGCAACTTATGATTTGTCAAATGAAACAAATAATTGGTCTTTAGAAAGTAATGAAAATACAAAATCTTATTTAATTGTTGCAAAATCAGAAATATTACCTGCACAAAAGATAATATTTAACTATGACATAGTTGTGCCACAAAATCTAGATTATGAAAATAGAGCATATACAGAATTTAGTGTTTATTATGACAATATGTCATTAGAAGGAACAAGTAAAAATATAATTTCATCTAAAAAATTAAGTATTGAAACACAAAATATTCCTATAATAAGAACTGAAATAACAGCATCAGATTTTTATATAGGAGATGAAATAAAAAATGGAGATAAAATAGCTAGTGGAACTTATGTTAAATATGTAGTTCGTGCAACAAATACAGGAAAAAAGACAGCTGAAAATGTTACTTTAACAGTAGAAAAACCAGAAAGTTCTAGATTTTATATAGAAGAAAAAGTTGAAAACGAAGATTATTATGATAATTATTTTATATTCGATTCAACTTTAACAAAAAAAATTGAAAAGATTGAACCCGGTGAAACAGTAGAATATGAATATATTGTAAAAAATTATTCAGAAAATGAAGAATCAGTTACATTTAGAACAAAAGTAGAAGCAGAAAACATGAAAGAAAATAGTACAGCATCATTTGAAAATATAATACAAGATGCAACTCTTGAAATGAGAATTAGTACTTTTGAAACAAAAGAAAAAGTAAAAATTGGAGATGAAATAAATTATAGATTATCAGTACAACCTTATGGATCTACAAATTTTAATAACGTTAAAATAACTATAAATATTCCAAAATACATAGAAATACTAAATTGTGAAGGCGGAAGTTATGACGAAGAAACAAGAATTTTAACATATAATATAGATTCTTTAGAAAATTATACAGATTATGAATTTACAGCTAAAGTTATGTATTCAGACGAACCAAGTCAAGAAATTTCTTTAGTAGCAAAAGCAACTTATGATGGTTCCGACAAAGATATTAAATCAAATACATATAGTAGCACAATTTTAGACTTAAAAGGTTTTTCAGCAACTTTTAGCAGTAATGTTATAGAAAAAATGTTAGATACTGATACAGTAGAATACTATGTAAATATAAAAAATGATTCTAAAAAAACTGCTAATATTAATATTTTCAATAGATTACCAGATGAATTAAAGCTAGTAAGTTATACTGTAAAAAATGGAAATACAACTTATACAAAAGAAAATAATATATTAACTACAGCAATAGAGGAAAATGTAGAACCAGGTGAAAATTTAAAAGTAACTATTGTGGCAAAACCATATATTTTAGATAGTATTGATCAAATAGAGCAAATAGAAAATGAAATACAAATAAAAGTTAATGATATAGATTTTCCAGTTAATAAAATAAATCAACAAATTCAAGGAACTTCAAACTTTAATACAATCATTACTAATGAAGAACAAGTAGAAGCAGAAAATATATATTCTATTTCTGGAATAGCATGGTATGACGAAAATGGTAATTCTGCACAGGATGAAAATGAAACTAGAATGTCAAGTATTTTATTAAAATTATATGATGTTAACAAAAAAGATTTCTTAAAGGATGAAAATGGAAATGATATTATAGTATTTACTAATGATAATGGTGAATATAAATTTGAAAATCTATACAATGGTCAATATATTGTTATTGCAGATTATGATAGTAAAGTTTATAAAATTGCAAATTATCAAGCAGGAAATTTATCAAAAAATGAAGATAATGATTTTATAGAAGCAAATAAAATTAATACAAATGAATTTATTGAGAATTCTGATACTGCAGCAACAAATGTTATAACTATAAATGGAGAAAGCGTTTATAACTTAGATTTAGGATTAATAGATTCTGAAAACTTTAATATTACAATAAATAATAAAATATCGAAAATAACTGTTATTGATGGCGATAATTCAAAAACATTTGATTGCAATTCTTATACTGCTAATTTACAAGTAAATAATAAAAAAATAGAGAATGCAACACTTGTTATTGAATATTTAATAGAAATAAAAAATGATGGAAATATAGATGGTTATGTAACAGAGGTTGCAAGTAAAATACAGGATAATCTTGAGTTTGTTTCTGAATTAAATCAAGATTGGTATATTGATAATAATAATGAAGCAATAAATTCAAGTTTATCTAATAAATTAATAAAGTCAGGAGATTCTGTTACACTTAAATTAATTTTAATAAAAAATAATAATGAAAAAGGTGGAGAACTTATAACAAATATTTCTGAGATTAGAGGTACTTATAATCAATATGGAATAGAAGAAATATCAAGAACACAATTAGAAGAAAGTAAAGCAAAATTAGCTCAAATTAGTTTATCTGCAAATTATACAAATAACATTATGAAAGCTTTAGAAATATCTGTAAGCATATTAATAGTTATATCTTTATTTGCTTTTGGTATTTATAAATTATTAGAAATAAGATTAAATAAATAAAATTTTATTTAATGTAGAAAGGAGGTAAAAATGCGTAAGAAATTTAAATTAATATTAACTATAATTGCTTTAGTTATAGTTTTTATTGCTAGTATTGTGGAAATTGGAAAGTTATTTAATATTTCTCACACAGAAGAAACCTCTGAAAATTTAAATAAAATTATTGCAACTGCTAATAATTCTCCTAAGGGGGATGAATTTGTTGCTGGTTCAGCAGATTCAGGAGCATATTCTAGTCATATGTATACATTTATTCCAGACGGTGACACATTTTGTGCTGGACATGGTTGGACTTTAACAATAAGAAAAGAGTATACAAACAATGGAGATATTTTACCTGATATAGTAGATGGCAAAAGAAAACAAGAAGTTACATATACATATTATAAAACTACAGAAATGGCACAAAGTATTGCTTATATAAGAGCTTTTGGTGGAACAAATGA
>CANQMY010000070.1 GCA_947625075.1 uncultured Clostridia bacterium | reverse complement strand
AGAGTTTTAATATTTTTTGATTTACCAACTGAAACAGCAAAAGAAAGAAAAATTTATGCTAAATTTAGAAAATTATTGATTAATGAGGGTTTTATTATGTTACAAGAATCAGTATACTCAAAATTAGCATTAAATTATTCAATAGTAGATTCTATAAAAGATAAAATATACAAGAATAGACCACCTAAAGGTATTGTACAATTATTGGTTATTACTGAAAAACAATATAGCAGTATTGAATATATTGTTGGTAATGACTCTACTAATATTTTGAATGATACAGAAAGGTTTATAGTATTATGATTCTAAAGATAAATGGTTTTGAAAACATCATAAAGTTTGATGATGAAAGTGTGAAAGTAATAAATATAAGTAATCCAAAACTATTTTCTAATATTATTGAAACAATTAATGAGCAGATAAATGGAATAGATTCAGATGATGTCCTTTTGTTAGATGACAATAATGATATTTTATGTATGGATAAAGAAATGTATATTCTTTCTGATTTATTTAACATAGATTATAATTCTAAAAAGATTTTAAATGGACTGTATAATTTAATAAGCAAAAATATAGAAGGAGAACAAAATTTTGAACTAGAAAATTTAGTATTAAAAATTAGAAATTATTTAATTTCGGAAATAAATGAATTACCAGTAGAAATTACTATGAAGCAAGAATTAGAAATAACAGAAATTTTAAAAATGTTTAGCGTAAAAATTGATAATAGTACATATATATCTGTATTTGAAAGAGTTGAATTGGTAATAAATTTACTTTCAACATTAAAAATTGCAAATATATTAGTAATACCAAACTTAAAGCAATTTTTAACAGAAAAAGAACTAGTTGAAGTTTATAAATATTCATTGTATAATAATATTAATTTATTATTAATTGAAAGAAACAGTTCGAATAAATTAAAATATGAAGAAAATTTTTATATTGATAATAATTTTGATGATTACATAGGATAAAGTTCTAAAACAATATAACGGAGTCATTAACCGAAAAAATAAAACCATTTGAGGTTTTAGAATTATGTTGTTTTAGATAGTAATGAAACAAGTAAGAGATCATTATATTGAATATGCATGTTTTAGAATTATGTTGTTTTAGATAGTAATGAAACTTAAGCTTTGAGCTTGTAAGTGATTAATATGTTTTAGAATTATGTTGTTTTAGATAGTAATGAAACCTATCCAGACACCGAAAGTTGAGGATTGATGTTTTAGAATTATGTTGTTTTAGATAGTAATGAAACAAGTTCAAAGTAGTTCAATGTTAAGGTTCAGTTTTAGAATTATGTTGTTTTAGATAGTAATGAAACTAATTTTTTGTAATGCTAAATTGCTACGATGTTTTAGAATTATGTTGTTTTAGATAGTAATGAAACTGATATTTTATTATTTATAATCGTTCTATTGTTTTAGAATTATGTTGTTTTAGATAGTAATGAAACAATTAAATATTTGTTTACTATCTTGTACGCGTTTTAGAATTATGTTGTTTTAGATAGTAATGAAACATAGAAATAAATGTTAAAACTCATACGAAGGTTTTAGAATTATGTTGTTTTAGATAGTAATGAAACTTTATTCTTATATTTCCACAAGTGTATTCAGTTTTAGAATTATGTTGTTTTAGATAGTAATGAAACACATAACATCTACCATACTAACTTTAATACGTTTTAGAATTATGTTGTTTTAGATAGTAATGAAACTAAGCCAGTTTGTGAAAGAATCTTCACTCCGTTTTAGAATTATGTTGTTTTAGATAGTAATGAAACTCACAGGTTATCCAGAAATGAAAATAATATGTTTTAGAATTATGTTGTTTTAGATAGTAATGAAACTAAAAAGCATATATTTACAAGTGTTCAAGAGTTTTAGAATTATGTTGTTTTAGATAGTAATGAAACAAAAATTACAAAAGTTCCAGTTAAAAATTCGTTTTAGAATTATGTTGTTTTAGATAGTAATGAAACTATTTTTGAATATACTTAATACTTCAAACAGTTTTAGAATTATGTTGTTTTAGATAGTAATGAAACTAATTGTTGTCGGCATAATGCAAGTATTAAGTTTTAGAATTATGTTGTTTTAGATAGTAATGAAACAAGTAACTCAACTTCTATTTCTACTAATTTGTTTTAGAATTATGTTGTTTTAGATAGTAATGAAACATGAAAGGAGTTTTATATGAATACTAACGAGTTTTAGAATTATGTTGTTTTAGATAGTAATGAAACTGTTTTAGATAGTAATGAAACCACATATTCACAAGATAGAAGTTATGCATTGTTTTAGAATTATGTTGTTTTAGATAGTAATGAAACTAAATGTTAATCCCCAATCTATAGTTTCTGTTTTAGAATTATGCTATTTTGCAATAAATTAAAAGTTCTAGAAAGGCTAATAAATTTATAAAAAATATTATACAAGAAAGGAATATTTATGAAAAAAATAGATGAAGGACCTATTTATAATAAAAAAATAAAAAATAAAAGAGAAGATATAAAAGAAGAAAAAATATCAAAAAAAGAAAAGAAAATTATAGATAGTAGAAAAAATTTATCTGAAGGGCAAAAATATTTAAATGAAAAATATAAAGATATAGAAAATATGCAAACTAAAATTGGTAATTTTAACATGGAAGTAGAATTATTATTGCAAAGCAATAAAGAGCAGATAGATACTATTTATAAGAACGCACAAGCTAAGTATGAGGTAATTCTCGAAAAGTTTAATAAAGAAACAAAATTATTGTTAGATGAATTTGATGAAAGAAGAAAAGAAATTGAAAAACTAGCTAAAAATAACAATATAAAAAAATATGAAGAAGATATGAAAAAATTGTATGTTGAAATGCAAGAAAAATGGGAAAAATGTAGGAATGAATATTCTGAAAGTGAAAAAAAGAGAAAACTAAAGGAAGAAAATGACATTAAAAAGAATAATAAGGCTTATAACATAAAATTAGAAGAATTAAAGGAAAAATATAATTTGAAATAGGAGGCAAATTTGAAAAATTTTAATGTAAATTGTAATAATAGTATACAAATCTTTGGAAGTAAAAAAATATATATTGATCCGTATCAAATAACAGAATGTTTAAATGATGCAGATTATATATTTTGTACACATTCTCATTATGATCATTTTTCAGAAAGTGATATAAGTAAAATTATAAATGCCCATACAAAAATAATTACAGTGGAAAACGCTAGAGAAGAATCTGAAAAATTAACAAAAAAAGAAAATATTTTAATAGTAAAACCAAATCAAAATTATAAAATAGATAATATAGAGTTTTCAACAACATTTGCATATAATGTGGATAAACAATTTCATCCAAAACAAAATAACTGGGTTGGATTTATAATTAATTTAGATGGAGTAAAATATTTTATTGCAGGAGATACAGATAATATTCCAGAATTAGGTGGAATAATTGCAGACTATGCATTTTTACCTGTTGGAGGAACTTATATGATGGATTATAAAGAAGCAGCAGAACTCGCAAACAATTTAAATGTTAAAACTATTATTCCAACACATTATGGAAGTGTTGCAGGAAGTAAAGAAGAAGGAAAAAGGTTTAAAAATTTAGTTAAAAATAAAGAAGTAATAGAGATTTTATATAATTAATTAAAAAATTATACTTTTTGTTAATAAAAAAATATTTCTATAATAATATTTATTAATATATTTTGTTAACAGAAAGGAAAATTTTTAATATGATTAAGAAAATAGAATTACCATACAAATTAGATGCACTAGAACCTTATTACAGCAAAGAAACTTTAGATATACATTATAATACTTTATATGATGGATATGTAAAAAATACTAATTTGACGCTTGAAAAATTAGAACAAGCAAGAACAAATAATAACTTTCAAGATATAAAATGCTTAGAAAAAAATTTAAGTTTCTTTGGGTCAGGAGTTATTTTACATGAGCTATTTTTTCTTAATATGATATTATATGTTCCAACGAATCCAAGTAAAAGTTTAATGGATCAAATTGAAAAAGATTTTGGAGGATTTATAAACTTTAAAAATCAATTTACTCAAAGTAGTATTAATGTGGAAGCTTCGGGATGGAATTTGTTAGTATGGGTTCCTAATTTTAATAAATTGGAAATTTTGCAATGTGAAAAACACCAAAACCTAACATTATGGGGATGTATACCACTATTAGTACTAGATATGTGGGAACATTCTTACTTTTTACAATACAAAGCTAGCAGACAAGATTATATAAATGCATTTTGGAACATTGTTAATTGGAATGAAGTAAATAAAAGATGGGATGAAATTTGTCCTATATATAAAATATAAAAGAGGAAAAAATAAATGTATTATACCTATATGATTAGATGCAAAGACAATACAATTTATACTGGAATGACAAATGATTTAACAAGAAGAATTGAAGAGCATATGAAAAAGGATAAAAAATGTGCTAAATATACAGAAACTCATACTGCAATAAAACTAGAAAGAGCATGGATATCTGAAGATAGAATATATGCTTCAAAGTTAGAATATTGGATAAAAAAATTAAGCAAAAAGGAAAAAGAAGATTTAATAAAAAGTCCTAGAAAATTAAATAGTTTATTAAAAGAAAAAGTAGAAACAAATAAATACAAATTAGTAACTTAAATAAAACTTGACTAATGATAGAAAAGATTATAATATTATTAAAAAAATGAAGAAAAAGAAGGTAAAATATATGAGCAAAAAAATTGAAGCAGAGGAAATAGCAGAAAACCACGAAAAAGAAATTTTAGATAATGAAAAAAATGAAACAAAAGAACTTTCAAAGGATGAGAAAAAAGAAATAGCTAAAGAAACTTTAAAAAATGTAGCAAAAAAAGAAGGAAAATTTATAAAAGAATTTAAAGAATTTGCACTTAAGGGCAATGTTATAGATTTAGCTGTTGGTGTTTTAATTGGTGGTGCTTTTCAAAGTGTAGTCACATCACTTACAAAAAATATTATTTCACCAATTTTAGGATTATTTGGAGGAGTTAATTTTTCTGATTATAGCTTAAAAATAGGAAAACTAAATTTAGCTTATGGTGCATTTTTTACAGATATTATAAACTTTATTATAATGGCATTTGTAATATTCTTAATTGTGAAGTTTATAAATAAATTGTCTAATATAGGGCATAAAGAAGAAATAGTAGAAGTTACAACAAAAATATGTCCACATTGTCAAAGTGAAATAAATATTAAAGCTGATAGATGTCCACATTGCACATCTAAATTAGAAATAGAAAATAAAAATGAATAAAATATATTAAAAAGAGGTAACAAATGGATGAAATAATATTTGTAACACATAATAAAGGAAAAATAGCTACAGCACAAAAATATTTAAAAAATGCAAATTTGAAAATATTTGAATATGATTTAGAAGAACCAAGAAGCGACGATATTAAATATATTTCTAAATATAAGGTTGAAGAAGGATATAATTTAGTAAAGAAACCTTGTATATCATTAGATTGTGGATTTTGGATAGATGAATTAAATGGTTTTCCAAAAGCCTTTGTCAATTTTGCATTAGATTCAATAGGAATAGATGGAATATTAAAACTAATGGAAGGAAAAGAAAATAGAAAGTGTAGATTTACTGAATGTTTATCTTATTATGATGGAAAAAAATTGTATCAATTTATGGGAAAACATGAGGGAAATCTATCTAAGGAAAAATTAGGAGAAGATAGAGGAGCAAAGTGGTCTAATTTGTGGTATATATTTAAACCAGCAGGATATGAGAAAACACTAGCACAAATGACTGATGAAGAAAGAAACACAAGAAAAAGAATAGAAAGTATAGAAGCAATAGAAGAGTTTGCAAAATGGTATGAAAAGAAATGAAGTTTCATCTATAAAAAGTAATAAAATATAAAAATTAAATAAAAATCTCCACTTTTTAGTGGAGATTTTTTTATACAATGCTACCACCATTAACATGAATAATTTGACCAGTTACATATCTTGAATCATCAGATGCTAAGTAAAGATAAGCAGGAGCAAGTTCAAATGGTTGACCTGCTCTTTTTAAAGGAACATCAGTACCAAAAACTTCTACTTCT
>CANQMY010000069.1 GCA_947625075.1 uncultured Clostridia bacterium | reverse complement strand
TTTATATGCAGAATAACAGAACAAAAAAGACCACTTCTTTTAATAGATATAATAAAAGAATTATCACTTGTAAGACAAGATTTTATGTTCTTAATAGTAGGAGATGGAGCACTTTTAAATGAAGTAAAAGAAAAAGCTAAAAAACTAAATATATTAGATTATATTTGTTTTATGAATAGCACAGATAAAGCAGAAGAAATATACAGCGTAAGTGATATCACAATAAATTGTTCAATAAAAGAAGGACTAGCTTTAACATCATATGAATCTTTAAGTATGGGAGTGCCAGTAATATCAAGTGATGTTGGAGGACAAAAAGAATTAATAGAAGATAGTGTTGGAGTAATTGTTCCATGTCTTCAAAAAGAAGAAGACATAAGAGATACTAATTACAAAAAAGAAGAGATAAATCTATATGTAAAAGCTATTCAAAAAATAATAAAAAATTTAGACACTTATAAATCAAAATGTAGACAAAGAATTTTAGATGGATTTACACTTGAAAAAATGTCAGACGAAATGTCAAACATCTTTGAAACTATTTATAAAAATCCAAATCAAGAAAAAATAGAAAATGGTAAAGCTTTAAGTAAAAATATTAATCTTACAAAAGAGTTAATAAATAAGTACTTTGTATTTTATGAAAAAGTTTATGAATGGGAATGTAGTGAATATAACAAGCATTATGGATATAGAGCATTTAATTACAAATTTGAATTATTCAAAGAAACTATGTGGCAGCATAAATGGTATAGAGGTTTAATAAAGCTAATTAAAATGACAGGAATAAAAGGAAATAGTGAAAAAAATTAATTAGGAAGGAAAGCTATGAAAAAAATAAAAGATACTTTAAAAGATGGCAAATTATATATTTTTTTATTAATAACCTTAGTATTTTTTGGAACATTTGCAAGATTACAATTTGCAGTAGATACCTATAGTGTATTTACAACGCCAATTAAAGATACTATTAATATTTTTTTAACATCAGGTAGATTATTAAGTGCTATTTTATATGGAATATTTGGTATTTTTAATTTTACAAGTAATAAAATGTATATTTGTTCATTTTTAATTGCTATTATTTCATGTACACTTGCTTTGTATAAGCTTTATAAAATAATAAGAAAAGATATTAAAAATGATTATTTAAGTTTATTATTAAGTACTATTATAATTATCAATCCATTTTCTATAGAATTTTTTATGTATTTAGAAAAATGTATATTTTTTGTTGCTATATTTTTGGCAATATGTGCAGTAGAACAATTTATAAACTTTATGCAAAAAATAAATGTAAAAAAATCTTTAGTATTATCTATAGTTTATATGTTACTTGTAACATTTAGTTATCAAGGTGTATTAGCAATATTTATTTCAATTGCATGCATTTATGTTATTAAATATTCTAAAAATATAAAAGAATTTTTTATAAACAATATAAGTTTGTTTTTATGCTATGGAGTTCCTGCTATAATTAATTTATTAGTTATAAGAATATTTTTCTCAAATAGCAGAGTAAGTGGTAATATTAATTTTGGAGAAACAATACAAAAAATTTTAGATGGTCTTGACAAGATGTTTAATACCTATAATATTCTTCCAGGAGATTGTTATAAAATTTTCTTTGTAATTACATTAATTGTTTCATTAATTGTAATAATTAAAGAAAAAAATTTTAAAGCAATATTTGGAATTTTATATGTAGTTGCTTTAAATATATTAATTACGATTGTTCCTTATTTTATGCAAGATACAGAATCTATTTGGTTTGTACCTAGATCAAGTTATGCATTTGCCAGTATTTTAGGATTAGTAATTTTATTTACAATGATTAATGTAAGAACTGAAGAAAGTAAATTTATTATAGTTAAGGAAAGTTTATTTATTATATTATCTGTATTGTTATTAATAGTACAATTTTATAATTTTAATAAGATAACAATTGATAATTATAATTCAAATTATACAGATAAAATAAATTCTTTAAAAATTGGTGAAATGATTAGAAATTATGAGGATGAAACAGGTATAGAAATAACCGGAATAAGTATGTATTTAGATAAATCACATTCTTATTCATATCCACTAATATTTGCAACAGGAGATATAAATGTTAATGGATTTGGACCAGATTGGTGTGATGTTGAAATGATAAATTATTATAATAATTTAAATTTAGAAAGAGTAGAAAATAGCGAGGAAGTTTTAGAAATGTTTAAAGAAAAAGATTTTAATAACTTCTCAGAAATGCAAGTAGTATTTATAGGAAATATAGTTCATATTTGTAAATTTTAAGAAACACTTAAATGTTATTAAATATAAATAGAAAGGATATTAATATGAAAAAAATTACAATAATTATTCCAGCTTATAATGAACAAGATTCATTACCATTTTTATACGAAAGAGTCGAAAAATTAATTAATAGTATAGAAAATTATAAATTTGAAATACTTTTTGTAAATGATGGCTCAAAAGATAAAACTTTAGAATTAATAAAAGAATATAGAAAAAATGATTCAAGAATTTCTTATGTAGATTTTTCTAGAAATTTCGGAAAAGAAGTTGCAATGATTGCAGGACTTGATTATGCAACAGGAGATGCAGTGATATTTATGGATGCTGACCTTCAGGACCCACCAGAGTTAATTCCTGAGATGATTAAATATTGGGAAGAAGGATATGACGATGTTTATGCACAAAGAAGGTCAAGAAAAGGAGAAACTTTTTTAAAGAAATTTACATCAAAAATGTATTATAAGATTTTACAAATGTTGACTAATGTTGAAATACAAAAAGATACAGGAGATTTTAGGCTTTTAGATAGAAGATGTGTAAATGCACTTAAAAAGTTAAGAGAATCCCAAAGATGTTCTAAAAGTATGTTTAGTTGGATAGGATATCGAAAAAAAGCAATTTTATATGATAGAGATCCTAGAATTGCAGGACAAACTAAATGGAACTATAGAAAATTAGTAAATTTAGCTATTGACGGTATTACATCTTTTACAACATCACCTCTTAGAATTTCTACATACATAGCAATACCAACATTTTTAGCATTATTTATATATTTTATATATGTAATAGCAAAATGCTGTATAAAGGGTGTAGTTATTCAAGCATTTCAAGCAACAATATTGTTAGTATTATTTTTCTCAGGAATACAAATTCTTTTATTTGGAATTGTAGGAGAATATTTAGGAAGAATATTTAACGAAACAAAGAATAGACCTTTATATTTAGTAAATGAATATAACGAGAAGAAAGAAACTAATGAATAAACAGTTATTAAATGAAAGAATAAACTAAGTAAAATTTGGAGGTGCCTTATGTGGGGAGATATAGCAATTGCGTTTTTATTAGCTTGTATTACATCTTTTGTAGTAACACCATATACAATAAAGCTTGCAAAAAAAGTTGGTGCAATTGATATGCCAGAAGATAGAAGAATAAATAAAAAACCAATGCCAAGAATAGGCGGAATAGCTGTAATAGTAGGGTTTATTGTATCTGCAGCTTATTTAATTATTACTATGTCAATTGAAGGAAAATTGGATTTAAATGATAGTGAAAACTATAAATTTAAATTAATTGGATTTCTAGTAGGAATTATATTTTTAGGAATATTTGCTTTATTAGATGATATAAAAAGTTTGAAACCTATTCAAAAATTAATTGCTCAAATTATTGCAGCAGTAATTATTTATACATTTGGAATAAGAATAGAAGATATAAGTGGATTAATTTTACCAGAACCTATAAGCTTTATATTAACTGTAGGATGGATTGTTGGAATAACAAACGCAATAAATTTAATTGATGGATTAGATGGTTTATCATCTGGAATAACATTGATATCATGTATATTTTTATTACTGATATTTGCTACAAATGATTCACCAATAATATCTATTATTTTAATTACATCACTTGCTGGTACAATATTAGGTTTTTTACCATACAATGCTAACCCAGCAAAAACTTTCATTGGTGATATAGGTGCACAATTTTTAGGATTTTCATTATCTGTAATAGCAATTTTAGGAGTTGCAAAAACAGTTACAGCTTTAGTATTAATTGCACCAGTATTGATTTTAGGATTACCAATATTTGATACTTTGTTTGCAATTATAAGAAGATTAATAAAAGGAAGATCATTAAAAGCTGTTTTTAATGCAGATAGAGGGCATTTACATCATAGAATAATGAAAAAAGGATATACACAAAAACAAGCTGTATATATTTTATATTCAATAAGTGCAACAATTGGGCTATTTACAGTAATTTTAATAAATGATGGAATATGGAAAGCTTTATCTTTAGTATTAATTACTTCAGTAATACTTGCTATTGGAAATAAAGAAATTAGAAAATATAATAAAGAAATGTTAAAGGAAAATAAAAAAAGAGAAATGCTTTTAAAAGAAAGAAATGAAAAATAAAAACTCTATATGTACATATAGAAAGGAGAAATTGCACTTTAATAGGCAATAAAACTTGTAGGTATGGAAGAAAAAAGAAATTTAACAAATCCTGGGTTAGAAAATAGTAGTGAAGAGAAACAAGAAAATATTTTAAGACCTAAAACTTTAAATGAATATATTGGACAAACAAAGGTAAAAGAAAACATGAAAGTTTATATAGAAGCAGCAAAAAAAAGAGGAGAACCTTTAGATCATGTTTTATTATATGGACCTCCAGGATTAGGTAAAACTACGCTTGCAAATATCATTTCTAATGAAATGAATTCAAAAATAAAAATTACATCAGGTCCAGCAATAGAAAAAGCAGGAGATTTAGCATCGCTTCTTACAAATTTATCACAATTTGATGTTCTTTTTATAGATGAAATACATAGGTTAAATAAAAGTGTTGAAGAAATTTTATATCCAGCTTTAGAAGATTATACATTAGACATAATAATAGGAAAAGGGCCAACAGCAAAATCGATTAGATTAGATCTTCCAAAATTTACTTTAATAGGAGCAACTACAAAAGCAGGTTCACTTACTACTCCTTTAAGAGATAGGTTTGGAATTGTAGAAAGATTAGAACTTTATGATGTTGAAGATTTAAGTATAATAATAAAAAGATCAGCTAATATATTAAATATAATTATTGATGATGAAGCTGCGATGGAAATAGCAAGAAGATCAAGAGGAACTCCAAGAATAGCAAATAGACTTTTAAAAAGAGTAAGAGATTATGCCTCTGTTTTAAGTGATGGAAAAATTACATTAGAAATTGCAAAAATCTCTTTAAATAAGCTTGAAATTGATGAGATTGGTTTAGACGCTCTTGATAAAAGATTATTAGATACATTAATTAATAAATTTCAAGGTAGACCAGTAGGAATTGATAGTTTAGCTACTACTTTAGGAGAAGAAGTATCTACAATAGAAGATGTTTATGAACCTTATTTAATTCAAATAGGTTTTGTTGCAAGAACTACGAGAGGAAGAATAGCACTTCCAGCAGCATATGAGCATTTAGGAATTAGCAATAAAAAATAAATGAAATATTAATATTGAATAGGAGAAGAAAATGAAATTATTATTACATACATGTTGTGCTCCTTGTAGTGTTTATTGTATTGAAAGATTAAGAGAAGAAAATATAGAACCAACACTTTACTGGTATAATCCAAATATTCACCCATATACAGAATATAGAGCAAGAAGGGATTGCTTAAAAGAATATAGTAAAGCTATAAATGTAAATGCAATATTTGAAGAAGAATATGGATTAGATAATTTTTGTAAAGAAGCAATAAAAGATTTAAATAAGAGATGTACAAACTATTGTTATCCAGTAAGGTTAAAAAGAACTTTTGAATATGCTAAAGAAAATGGATATAGTGCAGTAAGTACAACACTTTTATATAGTATATATCAAAATCATGATTTTATAAAAAGTTATATGGAATCTTTAAGTAAAGAATATGGAATAGATTTTTTATATAGAGATTTTAGAGAAGGTTTTTGGGAAGGTCATAATAAAGCAAAAGAATTAGGATTATATATGCAAAAATATTGTGGATGTATTTTTTCAGAGGAGATGAGATATTATAACCGCAATCCTATACAAACCAGTAATACCAATGGTTACGAGATACC
>CANQMY010000068.1 GCA_947625075.1 uncultured Clostridia bacterium | reverse complement strand
AAATATTGTACATTTTGTTGTACAAAAAGGATATTTATGATATAAAATATAGTATATTATATGCATTAATGGAGGAAGTATGATTAAAGATATTATTGAAAGTAATGAGCATAAAAATTTAAATGAAGATAAAATAAATGGTTTGAAAAAGATAATTCCAAATTGCTTTGATAAAGATGGAAGATTAGACTTAGAATTATTAAAGAAAGAATTTAATCAAGACATAGAATTTACAAAGGAAAGTTTTGAATTAAACTTTTTGGGAAAATCTTATGCGAAAATGATTGCAGGTTTAGATACAGAAACAGTTATAGAACCAGATATTGAGCATAATAGTAAAAAAGAAAATAAAAATAGTGAAAATATTTATATAAGTGGTGATAATTTAGATGCATTAAAACATTTGTTAAAAGCTTATGAAGAAAAAATCAAATGTATTTATATAGATCCTCCATATAATACAGGAAGTGATGGATTCGTATATAAAGATAAATTTGAATACACAAAGGAAATATTAACAGAAAAACTTGATATCAGCAACCAAGAAGCGGAAAGAATTTTAAATATGACAGCATCAAATTCATCTTCTCATAGTGCATGGCTAACATTTATGTATCCAAGACTTTATTTATCTAAAAGTTTGCTTAAAGAAGATGGAGGAATAATAATAAGTGTAGGTGATGATGAAATTAATAATTTAAAATTATTAATGGACAACATATTTGGTGAGGAAAATTTTGTGGCAATTTGTCCAAGAAAAACAAGAGGATCTGCAACTACAAAATCAGATGCTGAACTTCAAAAATTAAATGACTATGTACTTATTTATATGAAAAATAAAAGAGAAGGAAAATTAAATTTAAAAATTAATGGAAAAAAGACTTATCCATATAAGGATGAAAGAGGCAAGTATTATACTGTTCCACTACAAGATAATGGTCCTGCAGGTACAAGAACAGCTAGACCAAACCTATACTATCCTATATTTCAAGATGAAAAAGGAAATCTAAAGCTTGAAAAAACAAGTGAAAAGGATATTGAATTTTTACCAGATAAACACAAGAATGATGATGGGAGATGGATGTGGAATAAAGAAAAGTTTGAAAAAGATAAAAAAGATTTATGTATTAAAAATGATGTAGTTTGTATAAAACACTATTATAATCCAGATGAAGATCAAAATAAATATGAACAGGAAAGAAACTGGTTAGATAAATTTATGAATGCAAATGGAACATTAACTTTAAATGAATTATTTAAAGTTAATGGTATATTTAATAATCCAAAGCCAGTTGAATTAATTGAATTTCTTATTAATTTATTTATTGATGAAAATTCAATTGTTTTAGATTTTTTCTCCGGTTCTGCAACGACTGCTCATGCAGTTTTAAATTTAAATAGTTTAGATAATGGACATAGAAAATATATAATTGTGCAATTACCAGAAGATTTAAAAGAAAATTATGAAATAGCAGGTAAAGAAGGAAAAAAATTATTACAAGCACAAATTGAATATTTAAAATCAATTAATAAACCATTATTCTTAGATCAGATTGGCTTAGAGAGAATTAGACTAGCTTCAGAAAAAATAAAAAAAGAAAAAAATGCTGATATAGATTATGGATTTAAACATTATATTTTAAAAGAAACATCAAAAAAATTATTAAGTAAATTGGAATCATTTATGCCTGACATAGTAAATGAAAATTATGATATATATAAAGATTATGGAATAGAAACAATATTAGAAACATGGAAATTAAAAGATGGATATGAATTTAAAGAAAATATAGAAACTATAGATTGTAATAATTATAAAGTATATAAATGTAAAGAATGTTTATATCTTATAAATCCAAATATAGCTATAGAAAATATAGAATCAATATTGAAATTATATAGTAATAATGAGAATTTTTTATGCAATAAACTAATTTTATTTGGATATTCCTTTAAATTTAGCGAAATAGAGATGATTAAAAACAATATAAAACAAGTTAAGAATTTTAAAAATATAGATGTAAAAGTATATACAAGATATTAGGAGGAAAATATGAAGTTAGAGAGGGGATTAAAGCATCAAAATGATGCAGTTAATTCCATAATTAGAGTATTTGAAGATGTTGGCATAGAAAAAGAAAACAGCTTTACAGGTAATCCTTGTATAGATTTAAGTTCTTCTAACATAATTAATAATATTAGAAAAATACAAGATAATAATAAAATTCCAGAAGAAATGAAAAGAAATGTTGGTATTACAGATGGATATTTAAATATTGATATTAAAATGGAAACTGGAACAGGAAAAACATTTACACAAATAAAAACTATATATGAATTAAATGAAAAATATGGATTTAATAAATTCATTATAGTAGTTCCAACATTAACTATAAAAGCTGGAACTAAACAATTTATATGTTCAAATGATACAAAAAGATTTTTTGAATATGAATATAATGGAGTAAAAATTGAACTTAGATTAATTGAAAGCATGCAGAAAAAGAAGGGAAGAGAGTTTTTCCCAAGTGAAATAAGAGAGTTTGTAACAACTTCAAATTTGAATAACAGAAAAATACAAGTAATGTTAATTAATTCTCAGTTAATTACAACTGGAAAAATGCTTACAAAGGAATATGATACAAACATATTAGATGATTTTACTGTTCCGAGTGAAGCAATAAAATCTACAAGACCAATACTTATAATAGATGAGCCTCATAAATTTGGAAAAGAAAATTTAACATTTAAAAAAATAGAGAATATGTTATCTCCACAATGTATTATAAGATTTGGAGCAACATTTCCAGATAGAAAAAGTAAAGGCGGAAAAAAAGAAAAAGATTATCAAAATTTAGTTTACAATTTATCAAGTATAGATGCATTTAATAACAATTTAGTAAAAGGTGTCATTGCAGAATATGTCCCAACTTATACAAATAAGAATGTTAGGATTAAATTAATAGATGTAAAAAGTAAAGAAAAATGTACTATACAAAAAATAGAGGAGAATGCTAAAAAGACATTTGAATTAAATAAAAATGACAGTTTATCAATTGTTGATGAAAATTTTTATGGTGTTGAAATAACTGGAATAACAGGAAATTCGGTTTTATTATCTAACGGTATAGAAATTCCAAAAGGTACTGAGTTATCTCCAGAAAGTTATTCTACATCATATCAAGATATGATGATAGAAACTGCATTAGAAAGGCATTTTGAGATTGAAAAAGAAAATTTTGAAAAAGGAATAAAAACATTAGCATTATTTTTCATAGATGATATTTCAGCGTATAGAAAAACTGATAACAAACCTACATATTTATTAGATTCTTTTGAAAACATTTTAAAAGAAAAGCTTAAAGTAAAGATTTCAGAAGAAGCTGATAGTGAATATAAAGATTTTCTACAAAAAAGTCTAGAAAATATTTCTAAATGTCATGCGGGATATTTTTCACGAGACAATACAGATAAAGATGAATTAATTATAGAGCAAGTAAATGATATTTTACACGATAAAGAAAAAATATTAAAAATAAGAAATGAAAATAAAGAATTTAATTTAAGAAGATTTATTTTTTCAAAATGGACTTTAAAGGAAGGTTGGGATAATCCAAATATATTTACTATTGCAAAATTAAGGAGCAGTGGTAGTGAAAACAGCAAACTACAAGAGGTTGGTAGAGGATTAAGACTTCCGGTAGATAATAATTTAAATAGAATGGATAGAGATCAATATTATTTAAATTATATAGTTGATTTTACTGAAAAAGATTTTGTAAATGAACTTAGAAATGAGATAAGCGATGAATCAGAGAGAATTAATAAAGTAACAACTGATCAAATTAGAGAAATAGCAAAGGAAAGAAATATAGAATATACTCCATTTTATATTGAATTACTAACTGAAAAAATAATTGATCCAGATGGTGTGATACTAAATGTAGATAAGTTATTTGAGATTTGCCCAGAGCTTAATAAAGGATTAAAAAGAGACAAAATTATTAAAAGAGAAGATAAAGAGAAGAATTATTTAAAAATAAGAAAACAGCAATATGAAAAAATTAAAAAGTTATGGGAATTATTAAATGAAAAATATGTAATTAATTATTCGGAATTTAAAAATGAAGATATTGAATTAGCTTTACAAAAAATATTAGAAGATGGAATAAATTATTCAGATCAAATAAAAACTGAAAGAAAACTTTTAAAGATAAAAAATTATAATGCAACTATAGCAGAAATGGCAGGACTATCTTTAGAAACTAATAAAAAGATGAAATATAATGAGTTTTTAATTAAATTGTCTGATTTAACAAATATACCTATAACAAACATTCATAATGCTTTTGTAAATTATAACAAGAAATATAAAATAGATAATGACTTTTTCAATGCTACTGTTTTAACTAGATTTTATAATGAAATTAACAATTGGAAAGCAGAAGAATTATTTAAAAAATTTACATATAGAAAGGTAGATTTACCAATACATCCTACAGCTTTAACAGATGCAAATGGAGAACTTAAAGAGAGTATTATTATTGGAAATGTGGGTACATCAAGAGTAGAAGGAGATCCTCAAGAAAAATATTTATATGACACAGTTGCTTATGATTCTACAATTGAGAAAGATAATATTTTAGAGCAAATAAACAATGTGGTTGCATTTGCTAAAATACCTAGAAATAGTGTTAAAATACCTGTTGCTGATGGAGGAACATATAGTCCAGATTTTATGTATCTAATAAAAGATAATTTAAAGAAATCTGAAATAAATTTAGTAATAGAATCTAAAGATGTTGAAAACAAAAGATCCCTAAGAGATGAGGAAACATACAAAATAGAATGTGCAAAAAAATTATTTAATAAAATTAGTGTTGAAGGTACTAACATCAAATTTAAAGAGCAATTAAACACAGAAACTGCTGGAGAGATAGTAAGTGAAGTGTTGAAAAAAGAAAAATAAAAGCTCTTATATATTTTTTAGCATAGTAAGTAAAAAAATTAAGTAATAAATATGAAGGAGGCAGTTATGGAAAAGAATATTTGGGGATTTCATAATTCGATTGAACATGAGGAAAATTTAATAAAAAATGATTATATTTCAATTGGATGGCAAGAGTTAAAAGATTTAAGCAAAATTGAGCCTAAAACAAAAGATGGATTTACAAAAATATATAAGAAGGTATATTCAGAAGCATCAACGAGATCAATTTCACAACGTGTTGGGCAATTATACAGATTTGTATATGAAGCTAATATTGGAGATTATGTTGTATTCCCAACTAAATACAATAGAATGATTAATATTGGTGAAATAACAAGTGAATATTATTATGATTGCAGAGAAGAACACTATGTTAATAAAAGAAAAGTAAAATGGATTAAGCACATTCCTAGAACTAGTTTATCACAGGGTGCGTTATATGAAATGGGTTCATTTTTAACTTTCTTTAAGATAAAAAATTTTTCGGATGAAATATTAAATATAATAAATAACAAAAAAGTAAAAATTGAAAATGAACAAGATGAAAGTATTGCAATAACATCAGAGGCAATAGTAGATAGTACAAAGGATTATGTTTTGAAAGTTTTAAGTACATATTATAAAGGATATGATTTAGAAAAAGTTGTTTCTGATTTACTAAATGCTATGGGATATAGAACTAAGATTAGTCCACGTGGTGGAGACAGAGGAAAGGATATTGTAGCTTATAAAGATGAATTACCACCAAGAATTATAGTACAAGTTAAAAGTAAAGATGGAGATATATCAGAAACAATAGTGCAATCACTAAAGGGAGCAATGAAAGAAGGAGATTATGGGTTATTTGTAACTTTATCAGATTATACAAAAAATGCTAAAAAGTTTTTGGAAGTACAACCAATAATTAAAGCACTTAATGGTTCTGAATTAGTAGATTTAATTTTAAAATATTATGATGAAATGCCAGATGACTTTAAAGAAAAAGTAAAATTAAAAAGAGTATTTATTCCAGTTATAGATGTAGATGAAGAAATATAAAAATAGAAGGAAATTGATTTATCTTTTTTATAAGGGGAGTGCTCATAACCCGAAGGTCGTAAGTTCGAGTCTTACCCCCGCAACCAAACTTTAATCACTAGAACTATAACGGTTTTA
>CANQMY010000067.1 GCA_947625075.1 uncultured Clostridia bacterium | reverse complement strand
AGAAGATGAATAGTACATACTCCGCACGGAGACATACAAACTCCAATATTCATGCCAGTAGGAACACAAGCTACAGTAAAATCAATGACAGTAGAAGAATTAAAAGAAAATGGAGCACAAATAATACTTTCAAATACATATCACTTATACTTAAGACCAGGAAGCAAGTTAGTAAGAAAAGCAGGAGGACTTCATAACTTCATGAGATGGGACAGACCAATACTTACTGACTGTGGAGGATTTCAAGTATTTAGTTTAAGCGATTTAAGAACTATAACTGAAGATGGGGTTATATTTAAATCACATTTAGATGGAAGTAAACATTTCTTCTCACCAGAAAAAGTAATGGAAATACAAGAAGACTTAGGTGCAGACATAATAATGTCATTTGATGAATGTTGTCCATATCCATCTACTTATGAATATACAAAAGACTCAATGGAAAGAACAACAAGATGGGCAAAAAGATGTAAAGCAGCACATAAAACAGAAAACCAAGCATTATTTGGAATTATTCAAGGTCGGATTTTATGAAGACTTAAGAAAACAATCTGCAAAAGACCTAATAGAATTAGACTTACCAGGATATGCAATAGGAGGAATAAGCGTAGGAGAACCAAAAGAAGAATTCTTAAAAATGCTTAAATTTACAACACCACTAATGCCAGAAAACAAACCAAGATATCTAATGGGAGTAGGATCTCCTGATTATCTAATAGAAGCTGCAATGGCAGGAATAGACATGTGTGACTGCGTACTTCCAACAAGAATAGCAAGAAACGGAACAGCCATGACTTCTAAAGGCAAAGTAGTAGTAAGAAACGCAACCTATGCAGAGGATTTCTCACCACTAGACCCAGAATGTGACTGTTATACATGTAAAAACTATACAAGAGCATATTTGAGACATTTGGTAAAATGTAATGAAATTTTAGGCGATAGATTGCTTACAATTCATAATATAAAATTCTTGACTAATTTAATGGAAAGAGTTAGAATGGAAATTGAAAATGACAATTTACTTGAATTTTCAAAAGAATTTTTTAAAGAATATGGTTATACAAAAGAGGGGGAATAAATAATATGGATTTGATGCAAGAAAATCCTATAAAAGAAAAAAAATCAACAAAAATAAAAATTTCATTTATAATAGTAATTGTATTAATAGTTATTTTAATAATTTCTGCTGTTGTATTATGGCTTTATAGTCAAAAATTACAAGCACAACTTTTTAAAGTAAATATTGACGGTATTTTAAATAGTAAAGCAAGCAATGAAGAAGGATTATTTATTATAGAAAATGAAAAAGTATATACTTCAATTAGTGGTATATGTTCATATATTGGGTATACGTACTATCCAGGTAGTTATGGACAATATTCTGAAGATAAAACAAAATGCTATATAAATAATACTAAAGAAATAGTTTCTTTTTCATCAGGTTCAGATGAAATATTTAAATATACTTCAGATGGAGCTCAATCTCAAAAATTTGAAATAGGTGAAGAAGTAATACTAAGAGGAGAAAAGCTTTATATAAATGAAAGTGGTTTAAGTAAAGCATTTAATGTAATTATAAATTACAATGATAATAATAATACTGTTTCAATTACCACTCTACCATATTTATCAACATATTATGAAAGAAATATAGCAGATGCAAGTTTGGAAAAATCAGGATTTGAAGATAAAATTAAATTTAATAATGAAAAGGCACTTCTAAATAATTTAATAGTTATACAAGATGCTGATACAAAATTATTTGGAGTAAAGTCAATAAAAAGTCCTGAAGAAATAACTACAGTTATAACTCCTAGATATTCTAAAGTTGAATATATGGAAGGCACAGAAGATTTTATTGTCACAACAGAAGATAAAAAGGTTGGAATAATAGGCAGTGACGGAATGACAAAAGTTAAACCAGATTATGATTCAATAGATATAATTGATAAAAATGTAAATTTATATTTAGTTTCTAGCAATGGAAAACAAGGTGTAATAAATAGTAATGGAAAAATTATAATTCACCAAGATTATGATAGTATAGGATTAGATCAAGGATCTTATGATGATGTGAATGTTGTAAATAGATACCTTTTATTTGAAAAATGCATACCTGTAAAACTTAATAATAAATGGGGAATTATAGATATAAATGGTGAAACAATAACTGAAATTAAATATGATGGAATTGGATGCAATAAAGTTGAAAATAACACAGGAGCAAAAAATACAAATGGAATTGTATTAATTCCAGAAATTGATGGAATAGTAGTAAAAGTAAATAATGTTGGAAATGATAGCAAAACAATAATTTCTAAATATGGAATTATTAATTCAAATGGTGAATTGATGGTTAATACAGCTATTAATTCAGCATATGCTACAACTTTAGCAGATGTAACAACTTATTATGTGACAGTTGATGATCAAACAATAGATATAGTTAAATGGTGGCATGAACAAGAAAATAAACAATAAAAATTAAAAGCAAAGAATTGAAATAATAGCAGTAATAGAAAGGAAAAAATAAAATGCCTGTAAAAGATATTCTTACAACTATCATATTAGTTATAATAATTTTTTTAATATATTATATGTCTTATTGGCCAAAAAGAAAACAACAAAAAAATATAAAGAAAATGCAAGATTCTCTAAAAGAAGGAGATAAAATAGTTACATATTCAGGATTAGCAGGAATAGTTGAAAAAATTGATGAAGATAGAATTATTTTAAAAACATATCCTGACAATTTAAAAATATCTATTGAAAAATGGG
Organism: uncultured Clostridia bacterium; assembly: GCA_947625075.1. GTDB lineage: Bacteria > Bacillota > Clostridia > TANB77 > CAG-508 > CAG-793. The sequence continues at coordinate 3,501 of CANQMY010000067.1, read as the reverse complement.
CAGTAGCAGGATTGGATGATAGAAATATAAAGTAATAAAATTATAGCACTTCACATATATTTTAAACAAGCAAATTTAATGCAAAAATATAAATTTTATGCATTAAAAGAAAGGTGGAGTGTGTATGGAAACTGTGAAAAAAATAGAGGAAAACTCAAAATCAAAAAATTTTTTTAAAGTAATTAAAGGAAGTATAATTTCAATAATATTAACTTTATTATTATTACTAATAATATCACTTATTCTTACATATACAAATGTGTCAGAAAATATAATTCCAACAGCAATTATATCAATCTCTGCTATAAGTATATTAGTAGGAAGTATATTAAGCTCTATGAATATAAAGAAAAATGGATTATTAAATGGAGCTTTAGTTGGTGGTATATATATGATAACAATATATTTATTATCAAGTATAACTATAACAGGATATTCAATTAATTTAAAAACAATTATAATGTTTGCAGTATCTATTTTAGCGGGAATAATAGGTGGTATAATAGGAGTAAATATACACAAATAGTAATTAGGAGGAAAAATGAAAGCACAAAAAAAATTAAATGTAGTCTTAATTGTATTAATAATTATACTAATATCAATAGTATCATTTGTAGGAGTTTATCATTTGGAAAAGAATCAAATGGTAAGTATTTTACCTGATTATGTACTAGGAACAAATATTAGTGGATATAGAAAAGTAACATTAGAAATAAGCGAAGAATCAGATGAATCAAATTCAGAAACGGTAACTACTAATGAAGAAAGTACTAATGATATTAGTGAGAATTCTATAGAAGAAAATGTAGTTGAAGAAACAAATTTAAAAGAAGAAAATTCAAAAAAATATAGAGATTCAGCAAAGATATTAAAAAATAGACTAAAAAGTTTAAAGGTAGATGATTTTAATATATCATGTGATGAAAGTACAGGAAAAATTGAAATTACATTACCAGAAAATGATCAAACTGATACTATATTATCTGATATAGTACAAAAAGGTAACTTTGAAATTACTGATACAAATACCGGAAACGTTTTAATTACTAATGATGATGTAAAAAGTGTAGATGTTTCTGTAGTAGATAATTATGGTTATCAAATTGTTTTAATGAGCATAAATTTTAAATTATCTGGAGCTAATAAATTAAAAAATATATCTTTAGATTATAATGAAAATGCTGTAATTGAAACGGAAAATAATACTACAGATGAAATATCAAATGAAATATCAAATGATGTATTAAATGATGAGTCAAATGAAACATCAAATGAAACATCAAATGAAATTTCTGATGAAACTTCAAGTGAAGAAAATGAATCAGAAGAAGTTTCAAAAACTGTAGATTTAAAGATAGATGACTCTACATTACTTACAACAGGTTTTTCAAAGATAATAGATAATGGAGTTTTGCAACTTACGATTGGATCTTCAACAGATGAAGAAGAAATAAAAGAATCTTTATATGGTGGATATAATGTTGCTTCAATAATAGAAAATGATCCATTACCAGTAGACTACGAAGTAACAGAAAATATCTATTTACAAGGTTCTTTTGAATTAGTTAATATAAATATAATTGTAGTTGTATTAATTATAATTGCATTAATAATATCTATATTTATGATTATAAAATTTAAAATGAAAGGATTTTTATCAACAATTCTTTCTATAGGATATTTAGCTATACTTTTGATAATAATTAGATTTGCAAATGTAACATTATCATTAGATGGAGTTTTAGCAATAGGATTAGCATTTATTATTAATTCAGTATTTAATTATATTTTATTAAATAATTTAAAAAATAAAAACTTAAGTAAAGAGGAAAGAATTAAAAAATATTATGATGCTGTAAAGAAATATTCTATAATTTTAATACCTTTAGTAATATTATCAATAATATGTTGTTTTATAAATTGGGATAAAATATATAGCTTTGGAATGATTGTTTTCTGGGCAATAATAATTAGTGTATTATATAATTTAAGTGTAACTAATTTATTAGTAAGAAATAAATAACAAAGAAAGGAGAGTATTGTTTAAATATATTAACAATACAATATGAGATGAAAGAAAAAATATTATACATAGTAGTAATTATAGTATTTATTATAGCATTAGTTATTACAGCAATATTTGGGTTAGATGTAGATTTAAATTATGCTGAAGGAAATACTATAACTTTTACAGTAGGAAAAAGTATAACAACAGAAGAAATAAAGGATATTGCACAAGAAGTATTTGGAAAAAATAAAGTATTAGTACAAGAAGTTGAATTATTTGGCGATAGTGCACTAATAAAAACTAGAGAAGATGTAACAGATGAAAAATTAGGTTTAATATGTTCAAAAATAAATGAAAAATATTCTGTAGAACTTGAAATAGGTGATTTTGCCGTTGATCATATACCTAACACTAAACTTAGAAATGTAATAGAACCATATATAATTCCAATTGGATTATCAACACTTTTAATACTTGGATTTTATGCTATTAGATATAAAGGTGCTAAAAAAATGTTTGATATAATAAAATTTCTGATAATTGCAGAAGGGTTATTGTATAGTTTATATGCAATAGGAAGGATTAAAGTAAATGAAATAACTATGCCAATTGCATTAACAGTATATGCTTTAGTAATATTAATATATACAACAATATGCGAATTAAAAAATGATAATATAGAGAAAAAAGGAAAATAAATAATAATAAAAACTTTTATAGATTATAAAATTTATAAGAGTTTTTTATTTTCTCAAAATATAAGAATAAAAGTTTAATGTGAAAATTTTGTGAAAATTAGCAATCTATATTGACAATTGCTAAAAAAAGATATAAATTATTAGCAGTCGATATTCGCGAGTGCTAAAACGAAAAATCTGACATATAATTTTAATTATGGCATAAGATAGCATCAAATTGCCTGTAAAGGAGGATTTATAGTATGTTAAAACCATTAAGCGATAGAGTTATCGTAAAAATGCAAGAAGCTGAAGAAACTACTAAAAGTGGAATAATTCTTTCAAATGGAAGTAAAGAAAAACCACAAATAGCAGAGGTTGTAGCAGTAGGACCTGGAGAAATGATAGATGGAAAGCTATCAGAAATGTATGTAAAAAAAGGAGATAAAGTTGTTTTAAATAAGTATTCAGGAACAGAAGTTAAATATGAAGGCGAAGATTATGTAATAGTAAAGCAAGAGGATATATTAGCAATTGCAGAATAATATATCTATATTCATATATTTTTTAAGGAGGATTTTAAAATGGCAAAGGATATTGAATTTAGCGAGGATGCTAGAAAAAAATTATTAAATGGTGTTAATAAATTAGCTGATACAGTAAAAGTTACATTAGGACCAAAAGGAAGAAATGTTGTACTTGGAAAGAATTTTGGAGCACCACTTATTACAAATGATGGTGTTACTATTGCAAAGGATATAGAACTTCCAGATAAATTTGAAAATATGGGAGCTCAACTTGTAAGACAAGTATCAG
>CANQMY010000066.1 GCA_947625075.1 uncultured Clostridia bacterium | reverse complement strand
AACTAATTGAACTTTTTCACCTTTCTTTAAGCTTTCTGTTACAGCTGCTACAAAAGCATCTAAAGAAGCTTCAGCACTCTTTTTTGTTTCTCCAGTTTTTGCAGCCATAGCTGCGATTAAATCAGATTTGTTCATTTAATTTACCTCCTATTAAGATACAAATATGTTTTTTTCGTAGATATGAAACTGTAATCTCACTCTACTACCTTATTATTCGCCAATAAAAAACAAAATCCTTCTTTTTTTTTATTTTTTTTACTTTCAAACCCTTTTATCGCTAAGCTTTTTAGATTCCTGTTTTCTAAAACAGTTGATTTGTCTATGTTTTCTTTAATTTTATAAATGTTATATCTCTTAAATTTATTATTTTCAAACTAAATAACATCATTATATAAAACAACGCACCAATAAACAAAGCAATAAATAAATTTAATATATTACTATAATTCAAAAAATAAAGTATTGTTTTTATTATTATTATCATAAGTATACTTCCGAATTAAAGGTTTTATAAAACTTGATTTATATATTTTTATACTAGTATATTTTTTTACAGCAATAATTGTTATAATAAAAACAATTAAATTATCCATAACGGTAGCAAATGCTGCTCCATTTGTTCCTCCCAATACAAAATTTACTTTTGGTATTAATAAATTATTAAAGAAAGCTTTAGCTATAACCCCTGCCGTCACAGCAATAATTGGTACATTCGATTTTCCTATTCCATACAAAACTCCATTAAGCATTTGAGTTATAGTTATAAATATTATTGATATTGCACTTATTTTTAAAATATTACCACCACTTGATGCATTAGGAAATAAAACCTTTAATATTTCATCTCCAAAAAATAAAAATATTGCTATTATAGGTATTGATATTGACGATCCAAATAAAATCGACTTATTTATTCTTCCTTCTTTCTCCTTGAGATTTTTTCTTGATGCAGCAATGCTTGGAAGAAGTGCTGTAGAAATAGCTGTATTAAATGATAATGGAAATGATACAAGAGTTTCAACCTTTCCACTTAAAATTCCATATTCCTTTTTTGCTTCCTCATACCCTATCACATTTTTAAGTTTATTTACAATTGTTGTGGAATCAATGTTTTTAGCTATTGTTCCAATAACAGCTGTAATAGAGATTGGAATTGCAACCACTATTAATTCTTTCAAAATTGTATATGTTCCTATTTTTTTAGAACTTATACTATCTTTAATATCTACTCCTATTTCATATCTTTGCTTTCTGAAAGCACTATACAAATATAAACATTCAAACAAATTTGCAAATGTTGCAGATAAATTAGAACAAGCTGCCATAATTTTTGTATTTGGATTAATTGTTAAAGCTACTGACGATTCTATAAATAAAACAGTAGTAATTGTTTTTGTAATTTGATCTATAGTTTGACCTCTTGCTTGCTCTTTTAAATTTTCTCTCCCTCCAAAATATCCTCTAAATACAGAAATTATTGATACAAGAAAAATAGATGGAGACAAAGTTAATATAGATAATTCCGCCTCTTCAATGTTTAAATAATTTTTAGCTATCATTTTTGCAAATATTGCTAAGAAAAAACTTCCTAAAAGTCCTACAATACTAAATATAATCATTGAAACTTTAAATATTTTAAAAGCTCCTTTATGATCTCCAATAGAACTTCTTTCTGCAACCAATTTAGAAATAGCACTTGGAAGTCCTGTTGCTGTGATACTTAAAATAAGTGCATATACTTGGAAACTCGCTGTAGAAATTGCATTACCTTCATCTCCAAATCCAATTCTATTAGTTAAATAAAGTTTATAAATCAAACCTAAAAATTTTACTATTATTTGTGAAATTAATAATGCAATTACACTTTGCTTAAATGTTTCTTTAAATTTATTTTTCATATTTAATCCTTACAATCACTTGTTTTTTGTCTTTTTAAAATATATGTTGAAAGTTTTTTAATATTCTTTTAAAAATTTTTCTTTTATAGTAAAAAAAATTGCTTAAAAGTATTGTTTTTTTTGTAATTTTGTAGGATAATATATATGATACGGATGAAAGGATTAAATAATGAAAATATTAGATAAATTTTTAAAATTTTTGCAAACTGATAGAAATACTTTCTTTACCTATGTTTTGTCATTAATCACTGTATATATCGTAGTAGATAGATTGGTAGAATTTTTATTAATCGTATTTACTGGAGTAGCTTCCAACTATTGGGGTCCTATTACTTATGGTATAGCTTTACTATTCCCAATTTTCGCATTTTTGTTTTGTTTCACTTCAAAGTTTATAACTTGTGATGATGACAAACTTAAATGGGTTTACTCATATTTTACAGTATTATATATATTAATTATTACAATGATTACAGAATGGTTAAATGAGCTTATTTGGTTCGGATTACTTTCATTACCAGTATACACAACAATAGTTACAGAGTTTGCTTACTTAATTAGACCAGCATTATCATCTATAGCAATAGCTCTACCACTTTCTACTGCTCATTTACTATTTAATCTTTTATATAAAGAAATTAATGATTCTAAAGATATGCGTGATTCTATCTTTGATTATGATGGAATAAGCTTAGCAGATAAAACAGTTGGTGTTGGACCTTACACTACAGAATTATTTATTGGTATTGATAAAGATCATGGACATGATGTTAAATTAGCTGAAATAAGAAGATTTGACTCTACATTAGTTGTTGGTGTATCTGGATCTGGTAAAACATCACTTATATTTGAACCTTGGGTTGCACAAGATATTAGTAAAAAATATTTTTATAGAGAATCATCTAAAACACTTGCATTCACTGCATTAAAAACAGGAATTGCCACATTAAACGCACCTTATGATAATGATTATATAAATCATAACTTTAGTTTAAATATGCTAACTCCTGTTGAATCTAAGAAAAATATGTTTAATACCTATTTCAAAAAACTTGTATATTCTGAATCAAGTTCAAAAAATGTATATAGAAATTTAGGTATTACATATATGGCACCAGATTATGAAACTATATCAAAAGTACAAAATATATGTGATAATTTTGGAGTTACTTATAATTTAATTGATCCTGATAATGTTAATTCAGTTGGTCTTAATCCATTTGCATTTGATGATCCTGTTCAAACTGCTTTATCAATATCAACAGTTTTAAAAGGATATTATACAGATAAAAATCCTGAAATGGAAAAAGCTTATCAAGAAAACTTATCAAATCAAATTATTGAAAATCTTGCTATTCTTTTAAAAGTAGTTTATCCAATTTTAAATGATGGAAAACTACCAAATATAGAAGATATGCTTAAACTTTTAAATAATTTTGAACTTGTAGAAAAAATGTGTAAAATTCTTGAGCAAGACCCTGAACTTTCATCAAAATATTCAAATCAAATTGGATATTTTAAAAAGAACTTTTACGAAAATAGTCCTAATATTGATGAAATGCAAAAAGCAGTATCAATTCCTATGGCACAATTAGATACACTTTTAAGATATCCTGGAGTAAAAAATATATTATGTAATAGAAATCGTAATTTAAATTATGATAAAATTTTAGAAAATGGTGATGTATGTTTAGTATGTACACGTCGTGGTGATTTAGGAGAAACTGCTCATAAAGCTTTTGGATTATTCTTCTTACTATTGATGCAATTTTCAGTATTAAGAAGACCTGGTAATGAAAATACTCGTATACCTCACTTCTTATACATTGACGAATTTCCTGATTTTATATGTCCAGCTACAGAAGCAATATTTACAGTTTATAGAAAATATAGAGTTGGAACAGTTATATCAGCACAATCTAGATCTCAATTATTAGCACATGGTGAAAAATTAGGAAACACAATTATTGCAAACTGTAATAATAAAATTGTATTTGGTAATAACTCACCTGAAGACAATGAATGGTGGTCTAAAGAAATAGGTGATAAGAAGGAATGGACAATAAAAGAAACAGGATTTAATGCTGCAAACCTAAAATATGATGATAAGAAAAATGCTCAATATGGTTACACTATTAAATATCAACCTGGTAAAATTCAAGCCTTAAAGTTCAAAAAATGTATGTATAAATTAAAGAATGTTAAAGGTGGAATTGAAAATGGTACTGCAAATCTTGATTTCCTTCCTTCTAAATATAAAGAAAAACAAGAAATAAAATACTTTAATTTTTCTAAATTTACAAATGGTATATCAGAAGAAAAAACAAATAAAAATATTAGCAGAAAAAATATTTTATCTAATAATACTTCTTTTGAGGATGACGAAAATGGAAATGTAAATCCAATAAAGTTAGATAATTCTGATTTAAATTTTGATATAAATAATAATGATGCAATTACATTTAATTTTAAGAAAAATAAAAGTTAGGATATTTTAAAATATCCTAACTTTTTTTTATATAATTATGATAAAACTTTTGCTTCTAAATTTCTAATTTTATACTTTCCATTTTCTTCAACAAAATCATATAAACTTTTACTTAAAGAATCGCTATTTTGATTTAAATCTGTAGTATAATAAAAATTAATTTTTGGTATTTTAATATTATTAGTAACTAATACTTTAAAAGTTTCTGCCATATGTCTATCATCTTCACAAATAAATACAAGTTGTGGTAAAGACATAAAATCAGAATCACCTGGCATAAAGTTATTATAAAAATCTGTCCATAAGTTCATTCTTTCAACTAATTTGTTTTCCCAGTCTTCATTTCTTCTGATTACCTCAAAAACAAAATTTACTTTTCTATCTCCAAATGCTAATTCAATACTTGCTGTAGGTTTAAATTGTTTATTAATTGTTTTAGCTTGGATAACTGGTTTTAATTTAAAACTAGAAAATGCCTTTACTTTTCTCATATAAGCTATTACTAATTGATTTCCAGCTAATTTTTTCTTTATCATTTCTACTGGTTTTGCATTATCACTTGGTTGCCATTTGCACTCAATTTCTCTTGAATTAAGCAAATATTTTCCCATTTTTTCCATACAATATACTCTATATATACCGCTTCCTTCTGGTGAAGTAAAATAATATCTTGTAAGTATCTTACTTCTAATTAACTGATCTAATTTATCATTAAGTTTGTCTTGATTTTTAATTTCTACCTTTTGAAATTCAAGAATCTGATACATTTGTCTTGATGTTAAAAATTCATATTTATTTATTAAATCTAGGATTTTAAAATGAATATCATTAATATGTCCTAAATTCATCTTCTGTATAATTTGATTCATTGATACATAACCATCTTTGCCATCAAATACTTTTATCTCCCCTTCTCTCATTCTAAATGGAGATACTGTTGTTTTAATTTCACTGTCTGAAACCATTTTTATATTTCCTCCTACAAAAATTATTTTATAGAATAATTAGCATTATTTATGATTATAAATATATTAACTTAAATAATACTATTATACTCCTATAAGTATATCACTTATGTTAACAATATACAATACTTAATTTTATTTTTTTCTTTTCAGGAATAATTTTTTTTACTTTTACATATACTTCTTGTCCATACTCAATATTTTCTTTATAATTGCACATTCCAACTAAATTTGGTTTTAGTTCTATAAATATACCATCCTTATTCTTTGTAGTTTCTTTTACTATTCCCTTAATAATATTTCCTTCGTTTATATCTTGTATATTTTCTTCCCATGTTCCAAGCATCTCTTTATATGATAAATAGAATTTTTTATTCTGCTTATCTATATTTTTTATTTTTACTTTTATTTTCTGTCCTAATCTTAATTTTTCCTCTGGAGTTTTCATTCTAGAAACAGATATATCATTAACATATAAAAGTCCTGATGTTCCTCCTCCTATTTCTACAAATGCTCCATAAGGTTTTATACTTCTTACAATACCATCTACAATATCACCTTTTGATAAATCATTAATTGCCCACGAAAGGCTCTCATCTTTAACAGCTTTTCTAGATAAATAGCAAATATTATCATCTATACTATTAACCTTAAATTGAACATATAAATTTCCTTGTAGAATGGAACCAAGCTCTTTATTTGGTATTATTCCAGTAATATTATTTCCTAAATCAATATATGCATTATAATTACTATCAATTTCTTTTATTTTTGCTTGTAAAGTAATATTTTTATTCAATGCATTTTTTAAATCTTGCAGTGAATATACATTTTCATTTTCATTCCATCCTTCTGGAATAAATCTTTGGTATAACATTATATTTTCCTCTGTTTCTTTTTAATATTCTTTTGTTTAAAAATAATTATAAA
>CANQMY010000065.1 GCA_947625075.1 uncultured Clostridia bacterium | reverse complement strand
AAGCCAGAAGATTTTATAGAAGGTGCAGGTTCTATTCCAAGAAATCCATTAATAGCAAATACTTTATATTTATCAAAAGATATTGAAAAATGGGGATCTGGATTTAGGAGAATTACAGAAGCATGTGAAAAAGCAAATGTTAAAGTTAAATTTGAAATTAGAAAAAATGGATTTATGGTTATTTTTTATAGAAAAACAGATGAAGAACTACTTGATTTAACAGGAGAAAGTAAAAATAACAGTGCCACTGGCACTGAAAATGGCACTCAAATTGACACTGAAACATTAATTTTAAATTTATTAGAAAAAACACCAGATATTACGCAAAAAAAATTATCTGAAAAAACAAATATATCATTAAGAACTGTTAAAAGAATAATACAACAATTAAAAGAAAAAAATACAATTGAAAGAGTTGGATCAGATAGAAAAGGATATTGGAAAATAAATAAATAATGATATAAAAACTATTCTCAAAAGAGAGTAGTTTTTTTGTTGAATAGGAAAAATGGCAGATTTTCCCTATTCAAGAAAGCTTCGCAAACATTCCACACAAAATTTTTTCAAAATTTTGGCGGTAGAACAACGGGCGTGGGTTTTAAAATAAATTTAAATAGTCTGATACAAAAGAAAGCCCACTGTTGTTCTGCATATATCTTGCATGATAAAATGAAAATAAAGTTACATATATCAAAATAAAAGTTTCGTTCTAGGATGAGCTCCACATGAATACAATGTAAAAAACAGTGTATTGCTAGAGGAGGTCTTTCTTTTATGAGAAACATATCAATAGAAGAGCGAGCAGTTTGCTTAGCACAGTATATTATAGATTCCAAAGATACAGTACGTGGAGCAGCTAAAAAATTTGGTATTTCAAAATCTACAGTACACACGGAAGTAACACTAAAGAACGGTAGAAAATTTGGACAAATTATTCACGAAAGTATTGAAATAAAGAAGGTCTTTCTAGCAGAAAAGAATCCAGTTGTGAAATTGGGATTGGTAATAAAATGAAATCATTTAGATATAAAAAAATCTAAATGATTTTTTTTATGCAAAATAGACGAACAGTGGCATAAATGTTTATCAAATTAATACAATAAGTGGCACAAATTATAATTAAAAAAGCGCAAAAAATGGCAAAATCATTGACTATTCCTAAAATTTATGATAATAATATAATAAATGGAGGAAAGGAAAAATGGAAAGATTATTTGAAAAAAAATTATTTGATTGGAAAGAATCAGGAATGAAAAAGCCATTAATGGTAATTCGGAGTAAGGCAAATTGGAAAAACATACACAATTGACAAATTTGGAAAAGAAAATTTTGAAGAATATATATATTTTAATTTAGAAAAAAACGAAGAAGTAAGAAATATATTTGAAAAAACGATAGATGAAGAAAAAATATTAGAAGAATTAGAATTATATATTGGTAAAAAGATAGATTTAGACAAAACATTATTATTTTTTGATGAAGTACAAGTAAGCGAAAATTTTATAGTATCATTAAAATATTTTAATGAATCAGAAAAGCCATATAAAATTGTATGCGCTGGTAGTTTGTTACGGAGTAAAAATAAATAGATTTAATAGTTCATTTCCAGTTGGAAAAATAAGAATGGAATACATGTATCCAATGAATTTTGAAGAATTTTTAATGGCAACAGGAAAAGAAATGTTATTAAACAAGATTAAGCAATGTTACTCAAAGATGGAGGCAATGCCTTCATTTGCTCATGAGCAAGCAATTACATTATATAAGCAATATTTATGTGTAGGAGGTATGCCAGAGTCAATAAATAATTTTATAGAAAATGATTTAGATATATTAAAATATGATTCAAATATAATATCTAACATTATTGAAATGTATATTGCTGATATGAAAAAATATGTAAAAGGCAATGTAGAATCTGTAAAAATTGAAAAAGTATATAAAAATATACCAAGTCAATTAGCAAAAGATAAAAAAGCATTTAGATATAATTTAATAGATGAAGATGGAAGAAAAAGAAAATATGAAACACCAATTGAATGGTTAATTTCTTCAGGAATGATTTTACCAAGTTATAAAATAAAAAAGTCAGAAATACCATTAAAGGTTTATAAAGATGAAGATGCATTTAAATTATATTTAAGTGATGTAGGTTTATTAACTTCAATATCAGAAATAAAGTATCCTGATATTATGTTAGAAAGATCTTTTGAATTTAAAGGTGCAATTACTGAAAATTATATAGCACAAGAGTTGACTTTTAAAAATACATCATTATATTATTGGACATATGGAAGAAATGCAGAAGTGGATTTTATAGTTTATAATGAAGATGGAATAATACCTATAGAGGTAAAAAGTAGTAATAATGTGAAATCTACAAGTTTGAATATATATATAAAAGAAAATAAACCTAAATATGCAATTAGAATTTCAACTAAAAATTTTGGGTATGAAAATAATATAAAATCTGTACCACTTTATGCAGCATTTTTGATATAAAAAACTACACAAAAGATGCTTTTAAATTAATATATAGAACAATAAAGGAGCCAGTAAAATATGATAATTGATGTAATAGATTTGAAAATTAAATCACTTAATTTTAATAGAAGATATGACCCTGCTAGATATAAAAGAGCAACCGTCATATACAATAAAGGACTAGTTGAAGTACAAAATATAGAAAAAATTGATGAAAAAAATTACTCTATAGAAGCATCTGTTGAGGGAAATTATGATACTTATACTACATATTTAGAAATATGTGAAAATATGATTAACAAAAGTACATGTACATGTGAGGATTACTACAACGGAAATTTGTGCAAACATATAATAGCAACATCTATGGAAGTAATAGAACCACATTATGCTAGTACATTGGAAGGAAAAAAGAAAATAAAAGAAAGGCAAGAAGCGGAAACAAGAAAAAGAATTGAAGAAATTAAAAGAAGGCAGGAAGAAGAAAGAAAAGTACAAGAATATCAGGACAAATATAGAAATGGCCTTTATATGATAAATTTATATAAAAACAATAATAAATTATCTCAAAATTTAGATAAATCTGATATATTAGAATTATATGATAGGGCAATAGTAGAAAAAAACAAAAAAACGTCAGACCTAGCAACTAATATAAAGCTAGAATTTGTGGTAGAGTTATATGATGAAAAGACATTAGAAATAAACTTTAAAATAGGAGAAACTCGTATGTATGTGCTAAATAATATTAGCAATTTATATGAGGCATATAAAAATCAAACAGAAATATATTACGGAAAACAATTAAGATTTATTCCTAAAAGGGAAAATTTTAATGAAGAATCAAAATGGTTATTTGACTATATTATACGTTATGCAGAAATGATAGAATATTACGATAGTTTTGACAGATATGGGATGCATACTGTATTAGAAAAACAAATATTTATAAAAGGTGATAAAATAGAAGAATTCTTTAGTATGATTCCAGACAAAAAAGTGTTATTTCATTGCTATAATTATAATAGAGTAAAAGGAAATGAATTATGTACCCTTACAGAAGAAGAGTTAAAAATTTCATGTACTATACAAAAAGAAAAAGTAAGAACGTATAGTTATTATTATTGGGATAATGAACATGAAAAAATATCAGAAGAATATGTATTAAAAATAAATATTTCTAATTATCTTGTGTTTTTTTCAAATAAAAATATTTATATTCTTTATGGTAGTAATATATATAAAAAAGAAAAAGAACCTAATCTTGTTAAATTATTTGATATATTAAAAAATGATGATTATGTACTTATTCCAGAAGATAAATTAGATGAATTTACAAAGTTTGTTATGCCAAAAATACATATGGAAGCAAATAATTTACCAGCAGAAATAGTAAAAGAAGGCTTAATAGTGAGTAAGTTGGCATCAAAAGTTTTATTAGATGCAGACGACCAAGGAAATATCATGCTAGAGCTTAAATTTTGTTATCTAGACTATGAATTTAACATATTAGAAAATAGTCATAAGGAATATGTTAAAAAAAACAATATTGTAAGAGATATATTAGCAGAAACAGAAGTTATCAAAAGAATATTCATAGATGGCTTTGAACCTATTATGAGAAAAAACTATTTTTTAATGAAAAATACCGATGACATTTATGAATTTTTATCACAAAAAATTGAAAGTTATATGAATGATTTTGAAGTTTTAGCAACAGATAAATTTAAAAATAAACAAATAAAACAACCTAAAATTTCAAATATAGGAATAAAAATAGATAATGGGTTATTAGAATTAGATATTTCTAAAATTAATATAGACCTAAACGAAATAAAAAATATTTTAAAAGATTACAAAATAAAGAAAAAGTACTATAAATTAAAAAGTGGAGATTTTCTAGATTTAAGCAATAATGAAGATTTGAATTTATTAGATGAAATTGGAACAACTCTTGATATAGATTATAGCAAAATAGATAAAGGTGTAGTTAATCTTCCTATAAATAGAAGTTTTTATTTAGAAAGATTAATAAACACAAAAAAAGATATTAATATAGATAAAAACGAAAAATTTATAGAATTAATTGACTTTATTCAAAATTCCGAAATAAATATTGATATAGACAAAAATTTTGAAAAAAAGTTAAGAGATTATCAAAAATTAGGTTACAAATGGCTTAAAACATTGGCTACATATAAATTTGGTGGAATATTAGCAGATGACATGGGTCTTGGAAAAACAATTCAAATAATAGCATTATTAAAATCTGAAATAGACAAAGAGAATAAGTTGACATCAATTGTAGTATGTCCAAGCACATTAGTACTTAATTGGAAGGCAGAAGTTGAAAAATGGTGTGATTCAATAAAAGTATTAATTATTAATGGAACAGCAGAAGAAAGAATAGAAAAATTAAATGATTATAAAGAATATAATCTAATAATTACATCATATGACTTATTAAAAAGAGATATAGAACATTATGAAAATAAAATGTTCAAATATATAATAGCAGACGAAGCACAATACATAAAAAATTCAAATACTCAAAATGCAACATCTTTAAAAAGCTTAAATGGTAAAATAAAATTTGCTTTAACTGGTACGCCAATTGAAAATTCGGTTGCTGAATTATGGTCTATATTTGATTTTATAATGCCAGGATATTTATATAATTACAACAAATTTAAGAAAAAATTTGAAGAACCAATATTAAAAAATGATGATAAAGAAGCTTTAAATAGGCTTAAAAAATTAATTAGTCCATTTATTTTAAGAAGAATAAAAAAAGATGTTTTAACAGAATTACCTGAGAAAAACATAACAATAATGAAAAATGAAATGGAAAAAGAACAAGAAAAAATATATTTATCATATTTAGCTCAAACTAGAAAGGAAGTAGCAGAAGAATTAAATGATAACAGTTTTGAAAGAAGCAAGTTCAAAATTCTTATGTTACTTACAAGGTTAAGACAAATATGTTGCCATCCTAATTTATTTATAGAAAACTATAATGGTAGTAGCGGAAAGCTAAAACAATGTATAGACTTAGTAGTGGATGCAATAGAATCTGGTCATAAAATATTAATTTTTTCAAGTTATACTTCAATGTTTGAAATAATTGAAAGAGAATTAAAAAAGTTAAATATAAATTATTTTAAATTAGTAGGGAATACGCCAGTAAGTAGAAGAATTGAAATGGTTGATGAATTCAATAATGACCAATCTATAAAAGTATTTCTAATTTCATTAAAAGCTGGTGGAACAGGATTAAATTTAACATCAGCAGATGTTGTAATTCATTATGATCCATGGTGGAATATATCAAGTGAAAATCAAGCAACAGATAGAGTGTATAGAATTGGACAAAAAAACAGTGTGCAAGTATATAAACTTATTACGAGTGATTCAATTGAGGAAAAAATAAATAAGATGCAAGAAAGGAAAGAAAAACTCTCAAAAAATATACTATCAACAGAAGAAACTTTTATAAATAAAATGTCAAAAGAAGATATTTTGAATTTATTTGAATAAAATTAAGATACGAACAGTAGCATCAGTACACACGGAAGTAACACAAAAGAACGGTAGAAAATTTGGACAAGTTATTCCCGAAAGTATTGAAATAAAGAAGGTTTTTCTAGCAGAGAAAAATCCAGTTGTGAAGTTGGGATTGGTAATTAAATAATAAAATTAGTAAAGCTTTAAAAGTAAAATTTTAAGGCTTTATTTTTTTGACCTAAAATTATTTCAAAACAAATTTAAAAAGCCACAGAATCGATTGTGAAGCAAATTAAAGTTAAATGAAAGGAGGATTATATGAACAAACAAAAATTAAAAGGTTTATGGATACCAGTAGAAATTTTATTAGA
>CANQMY010000064.1 GCA_947625075.1 uncultured Clostridia bacterium | reverse complement strand
CTGATTCTTTTGTTCTTTCTATTAATCCATTTTGTCCTAATACTGTTCCGTAGTGTTACTCCTACTAATATAAATAACAATATTATCGTTACTACTAGTGCTACTAGTGTTATTCCTTGTTCTCTCTTTTGTTCGTTCATCTACTTTCCTCCTATTATGTTAATTTTTATTAAGTTAAAAACTTAATAAAAAAACAATAAATCTTATAAAGCGCTAGTTTTAACACTTTTATAAAATTTATTGTTTTAATATTTTACAATTATTTTATACAATTTTTATTTCTAATTATTGATAAAATTAAGTTATTATGCTATATATTTTATATACTAATTTTTATTAAGTTTTTAACTTAATTATTTTTTATGCTAATTTATAATTAAAACAGGACGAAAAGTAATATCGGAATTTTGGTATCCTGAAATATCATTTACAGTAAATATACCTGTACCATTTCCATAATACCAAGCTCCTCCTCTAAGAGTAAAAGTCAACAAACAATTTCCTAATAATGCATAGTCGCCATTATAATATCCTGTACCAAATTCTGATGCAGTTGCTGAAACAGATTTTATCCAAGTTCTCGTATTTGTGGTTGTTTTTCCTTGAAATGAATATCCTGTTCCTATTACTTCATGCATTGCATCTCCTAACTTATTTATCATTAAATTATATCTTATATCTGTTAAATATTTTCTTTTTTGATTTCCACTATTTTCTGCATCGTATACATCATAATTTCTATATATTCCTTCTTTTTCAACTACTTTCTTTTCTTCAACATCTACATCATATTTGTCCCAATATTTTGTATAACTTTCATTTAACGTTCTATTATTAAATAATACTTTTCCTCCAAAGTCCTGTAAATTTTGATCCAGATTATCATAATATGCAGCTACATATTCCCATGCTCCTCCATTCATATCATATATACCAGTTATATTTTTGGTTGTACTTTGACTTATATTTCCTTTATAATTTTGACCTCCTGCCCATTCTTGTCTTCCCGATTTATTATAAGTATTGGTTGTTGGTACTGATCCATACTTCGATGCTGTTAAGTATGCTACTAATCCCCATTCTCTATTTTTTATTAAATGTGTATCTATTTGATTTCCGTTTATTCCATATATATTTTCGTCTCCATTCATGTTATAACAATTCAAGAAACTTTTTTCTACACTTATATTTCTCCATGTTTCTGCATTTGGCAATACTTTTACACTATGTGTATCACTTAATTTATTATGTGTTTCCTTGTCATTTTCGTCTGTTGTATTTTTATTTTCTCCTGTCATACTCGCTTCAAATTTTGCTATCCATATTCCTGAAAACTCTGTTCCTCCAAATGTAAATCCTGGATGCACTATCATTGGTGTTGGACTTCCTACAGTTATACTTCCTTCATCATAACTCTTTCCATAACTTTTTCCTTCAAAATCTTTCGTTCCTGTTCCATTTATAAATTTTATATCAAATATCTCCTGCGTTGTTCCTTCTGTTAAATTTGATGCTGTATGATATTTTTTTATACTATATGCATATCGTGGTATCCACACAAACATACTTCCTAATTCATTTTCTTTTACTACTGTACTTCCGTCTGTTTGATAATTTTTCTCACTTGTTTTATATGTTCCATCACTTAGCATTACATTTGCCCATCTTTTTTCTCCTGCACTATAATCATACCATTCTTTGTCATCTTCATTTGTTATTACCCAATTGTCATTTACATATTTTATTGGTATCATTCCTTCTGCTAATTTTGGTGCATTTACTTTTTCTCTGCTATCTTCTGGT
Source organism: uncultured Clostridia bacterium (assembly GCA_947625075.1). Lineage (GTDB taxonomy): Bacteria > Bacillota > Clostridia > TANB77 > CAG-508 > CAG-793. Next base: position 4,866 of record CANQMY010000064.1, on the reverse strand, counting down.
ATATCATTCTCATCATCTTTTTCTAAATATGATTCTATACTACTTAAATCTATTTCTTCTTTTCTTTGTCCTTCTTCATATTTTTCCACTGATTCTTTTGTTCTTTCTATCAATCCATTTTGTCCTAATACCGTTCCGAAGTGTTACTCCTACTAAAATAAATAACAATATTATCGTTACCACTAGTGCTACTAATGTTATTCCTTGTTCTTTTTTATTTATTTTTCTCATTTGTCTATCTGGTTTATAAAAAACCTTTTCCTCCTTTTTATTATTACATCAATTATTTCCATTAATATATCTATATATTCATTTACTAAACTATTTTTATTTTATCAATCTGTATGAATTTAGTCAACATTATATACGTTTTTATTTCTTGTATGTTATGTATTTTTTTATTAAGGATTAAACTTAATAAAAAAAGAATAAATCTTAATCTTAGCTTATACAAAGCTTTTCATAAGATTTATTCTTTTAATTTTTTTACAAATTTTCTATTTTTTATATATTTTATTATCTTGATTTTACTTAGTCGTTATGCTATATTTTTTATATATTTATTTTTATTAAGTTTAATCATTAATTAAATTTTTATTTTTTTAGTGAGTTTCTTTTTCTAATTTATAAAATCCAAAGAATTTATTTATAAAATTTATTATTTCTGTTATTAATATAATTTATTTTACCTTTTATTATTTATATATTTCTATAAATCCTTCTGATATTAGTTCATCTAAATCTCTTCCATCGCAAAAACCTAAACATCCACCTTTTGAATTCTCATACAATTTAATTTTCAATGAATATATATGAACCCTATTCTTAACTGGTGAACGAACTACAAAACCTCCATATTCAACCGATTTTGGTATAGTTATTTCTTCTATATCTTCGGAAAAAGATGTTTCTCTAAATGTATCAAACATATATTTAACTGTATTTGGAATCAATTTTTCTATATTTTCATTTTTTAAACTTCTTCCTAAATATGTTCCAACCATACAAGTTACAGGTTCTCCATTGATCTCTGATTTACAAGTTTCTTTTATTTCTCCTAGTCCTCCTAATTCTAACCACTGTGGATCACTTATTTTTCCTGCATCTATAAGCTTCTGTACCAAATTACTTTGTGTTACGTTCCATCCATCTAAGTTAAATCTATATTTTAGTATACGCTCTTCAATAATTTCAATAATTTCAATAACTTCGTAATCGATATCTTCACTCATCAGAAATTCTATTATATCAAAAGTACCATACACACTACCACAATCCAAATAAGGTAAACAATTATAAGTATATGTGTACTCATCTTCTCTAACTATACAGTTATTAATATTATTAACTTTATTATAAGTAATCTTCTGTGGAGTCTCCTCATTTTTAGTTATTTCTATATTTACTTCTCCATTTTTTGTTGTTACATATCTAAATTTTGCTTTATATAAATCTTTTCCATTTATTTCTTCTTCTTTTCCATCTGGTAATGTTATTTTATATGTGTTTCCATTTTCTTCATCTGGTACTTTTAAATCTTTTCTATCTCCATATAACTTATTATATGTTGCTTCTAAATTTTCTAAAGATATATTTGGTTGATTTTCCATCCATCTTGTACCTGTCAAAGCTATAGAAAGTCCCTTATTTCCTGAAGAAATTTCATCCATTATACCATTTTTCATTAATGATATAATTAACTTTCCAGCTTCTTGATATGTGTCATATACATCTACATTTAATTTATCTAATATTTCGTCAAAAAATACTCCTACTTTCATTTCTTCTTTTCTTTTATTTATATATGGTTCATCAAACTCTAATCCTTGTCCGCCCGTGTTTCGGCTAAATAAAATTGTGTCCAAAAATCGGATAAATCAGAAAAGCTATAAACAGGCAAAGCATAACTCGTTAGAACTCCTGCCAAACAATATTTTTCTAAAACAAATTGTTCAAATGATGGACAATAGTATTTTGATTCTACATATACATTTACTTTTGTTGTTTTCGTATCTATATCTTTATATATTATCCACATTCCATCGTCTGTTGTTATTGGATCATATTTTGCCCCATCATGCGTTTTATCTATTCCATTGTTTTCAAATTTCGCATTTTCATCTTCTTTTCCTATATTTTCTATATATTTATCTAATTCTGTTATTTGTTCTTCTTCATTTCTTTGTACTGTTCCATATCTTTCTGTTCCTTCTTTGGCTCTTTTAAATAATCCATTTTCTGATAATGCCATACTTAATGTGACTCCTGCTAGTATTAATAGGATTATTATTGTTACAACTAGTGCTATTAATGTAATTCCTCTTTCTCTTAACTTTCTTTTTTTTATACTTGTTTGTATTTTTAAATTTTCCTTTTTTTCTATCATAAATTCTTTGGTATTTTTCATTAATTTTCCTCCTTACAAGTCTTATTAATCCTAAATTTTAAAAGCTTATTATTATGTTAATTTTTATTAAGGAAAAAACTTAATAAAAAAAGAATAAACCATATATCTTGCGTATATCAAGCTTTTTATAAGATTTATTCTTTTTTATTTTTATAAATTTATATTTACTTTTTTATTTCTATTATCTTGATTTTGTCTAGTCGTTATGCTATATTTTTTATAGTTTAATTTTTATTAAGTTTTTTCATTAATTAAATTTTTGTTTATTATATTTTAGCTATTTTTCTGTTTATTTTTTTATCTTTTTAATTATATATTTCGACATAGTTATACGATAATAGAGAATCAAATTCCCAATTGTGACAAAAGTGAGAACTTCCGTTTACCGAATCATTATGAATCCTAAATTTTATACCTTTGCGAATATAATCTCCCGCACCTATAAATTCATTTGCATATCTTATAGATTTTGGCAAAGTTATTTCTTTTATATCTTCGGAAAAAAGTGCTTCTCTAAGTGTATCAAACATATATACAACTGTTTCCGGAAATAAATTCTCTATATCATTATATTTTATAATCTTTCCCAAATACGTACCAGCCATACAAGTTATTGGTTCTCCACTAATTTCCTGCTTACAAGAGTTAACAATATCTCCGAATTGTCCTTCACTTAAACCTTGTGGATCATTTAAGCAATTTATTTCTCCAAGTTTTTTTACTAAACCACTTTGTGTTACATTCCATCCGCCTAAGTTAAATCTATATTTTAATAATACGTCTTCTACTTCATCGTAATTTATATCTCCATCCATTTTCATATCAAAAATTCCAAACAAACTAACACAATCTAAAAAAGGTAAACAATTATAAGTGTATGTGTATTCATCTTCTTTAACTATACAATCGCTAATATTATTAACTTTATCATAAGTAATTTTTTGTGAATTTTCACTATTTTTAGTTATTTCTATATCTACTGAACCATTTTGTGTTGTTACATATCTAAATCTTGCTTTATATAAATCTTTTCCGTCTATTTCTTCTTCTTTTTCATCTGGTAATTTTATTGTGTATTTGTTACTGCTTTCTTCATCTGGTATGTTTAAATCTTTTCTATCTCCATATAAATTATTATAAATTGCTAATAAATTTTCTAAAGAAATATTTGGTCTTCTAATAAACTCTAGACCCATCATTGTTAAAGAAAGTCCCATATTTCCTGAAGGTTCACCACCAAAACTACCACCTGCTAGTTTAGTTCCAACCATCCTTCCTGCTTCTTTATATGTGTCATATGCATCTGCACCCACTTTATCTAGCAATTCTTCAAAAAATGCACCTACCTTCATTTCTTCTTTTCTTTTATTTATATATGGTTCATTAAACTCAAATTCTTGTTCCCCCGACAATTCCGATAAAATAAATTGTGCATAAAAATCTAACAAATCAGAGAAACTATATATTGGTAAACTATAATTAGATAGAAATCCCGCTAAACAATATTTCTCTAAAACAAATTGTTCAAATGATGGACAATAATATTTTGATTCAACATATACATTTACTTTTGTTGTTTTTGTATCTATATCTTTATATATTATCCACATTCCATCGTCTGTTGTTATTGGGTCATATTTTGCTCCATCATGCGTTTTATCTATTCCATTGTTTTCAAATTTCGAATTCTCGTCTTCTTTTCCTATACTGTCAATATATTTATCTAGATCACTTAGTTCCCCTTTTTCACTTTTATCTGCTTCTTTATACTTTCCTACTGCATCTCTTGCTTTTTCAAATATTCCATTCTCTGATAATGCTATACTTATTGTTACTCCTGCTAATATTAATAGTATTATTATTGTTACTACTAGTGCTATTAATGTTATTCCTTTTTCTCTTATTTTGCTTATCCTCATTTGTCTTTTTAAAATTTTTCTTTTTTCTTCACTCTCCATTTTTTCTCCTCTTTCATTAGTTTTTTTCTAATTTTTTCTTTTAGTATTATCTTTATACTGTTCTTATTTATATCATTTTTTATTAATTTTATAATTATTTTAGCAATTCTATAGAACTTATTTAATAAATTGTAATCTTTTATTTTTTCTATATTATGTTACTTTTATTAAGGATAAAACTTAATAAAAAAAGAATAAATCTCACATACTGCTTATATTAAGCTTTTCATAAGATTTATTCTTTTATTTTTTTTACAAATTTACTATTTTTTATATATTTTATTATCTTGATTTTACTTAGTCGTTATGCTATATTTAAAATGTATTATTTTTTATTAAGTTTTTTCCTTAATTAAATTTTTATTTGTCTTTTTTAATAAGTCTCCTTATCCTATTAGTCTTTTTTTACTTCTACTTTATTTTATCCTACTATACTATCTAGTCTTTCTTGTATTTGCTCTTCCTTAAAGTCTATTGATTTATTTTCTATCATACTTAATA
>CANQMY010000063.1 GCA_947625075.1 uncultured Clostridia bacterium | reverse complement strand
TATCATTTTTTATTAATTTTATAATTATTTTAGCAATTCTATAGAACTTATTTAATAAATTGTAATCTTTTATTTTTCTATATTATGTTGCTTTTATTAAGGAAAAAACTTAATAAAAAAAGAATAAATCTTATGTTTAGCTTATATTAAGCTTTTCAAAAGATTTATTCTTTTATTTTTTTATGAATTTTCTATTTTTTATATATTTTATTATCTTGATTTTACTTAGTTGTTATGCTATATTTAAAATATATTATTTTTTATTAAGTTTTTTCATTAATTAAATTTTTACAATATCTATAAATAACAATTGATAATATAATTACAAACTCCATTTTTTCATATATCCTGAATCTTAAAAATGTTTCATAAATCATTATTATATATATATTCTTTTAATTTTATACATTATAAAATCTTAATTTATGAACGCTTTATATTCTATTGAATTAAAAGTTGATGATAATCCTTCTATTTGCTTTTTTAATTGTTCTACTAATTCTTCATCCGGTTCTATAGGTTCTTCAGGTATTACTTCCCCTAATTGTCTGAATGTATCAAACATATATTTAACTGTCTTCGGAATCAAATTTTCAAAATTAAATGAAGTCGTAAATTTCAAACTCTTGCCCAAATAAGTACCAATCATACAGGTTATTGGTTCTCCTTTAATAGTTTGCTTACAAGTTTCTTTTATTTCTCCGAAAGTTCCACGTTTTAAATATTGTGGATCACCTAAACAGTATTTTCCTGCTTCGTTAAGCTTTTTTACTAAATCACTTTGTGTTACGTTCCATCCACCTAAGTTAAATCTATATTTTAATAGTCCATCTTCTACATCATTGTAATTTATATTTCCATTCATTATTGATTCTATATCAAAAGTTCCGACCAGACTCATACAATCTAAAAAAGGTAAACAATTATAAGTATATGTGTATTCTTCCTCTTTAACTATGCAGTCACCAATATTATTAACTTTGTCATAAGTAACTTTTTGTGGAGTCTCTGCATTCTTATTTATTTCTACATTTACTGAACCATTTTTCGTTGTTACATATCTAAATTTTGCTTTATATAAATCTTTTCCGTCTATTTCTTCTACTTTTCCATCTGGTAATGTTATTTTATAGTTGTTTCCATTTTCTTCATCTGGTACTTTTAAATCTTTTCTATCTCCATATAACTTATTATATGTTGCTTCTAAATTTTCTAAAGATATATTTGGTTGATTTTCCATCCATCTTGTACCTGTCAAAGCTATAGAAAGTCCCTTATTTCCTGAAGAAATTTCATCCATTATACCATTTTTCATTAATGATATAATTAACTTTCCAGCTTCTTGATATGTGTCATATACATCTACATTTAATTTATCTAATATTTCGTCAAAAAATACTCCTACTTTCATTTCTTCTTTTCTTTTATTTATATATGGTTCATCAAAGTCTAATCCTTGACCGCCCGTGAATCGACTAAATAAAATTGTGTCCAACAATCTGATAAATCAGAAAAGCTATAAACAGGCAAAGCATAACTCGTTAAAACTCCTGCCAAACAATATTTTTCAAAAACAAATTGTTCAAATGATGGACAATAGTATTTTGATTCAACATATACATTTACTTTTGTTGTCTTTGTATCTATATCTTTATATATTATCCACATTCCATCGTCTGTCGTTATTGGGTCATATTTTGCTCCATCATGTGTTTTATCTATTCCGTTGTTTTCAAATTTCGCATTTTCATCTTCTTTTCCTATATTGTCAATATATTTATCTAAATCACTTAGTTCTCCTTTTTCACTTTTATCTGCTTCTTTATATTTTCCTACTGCATCTCTTGCTTTTTCAAATATTCCATTCTCTGATAATGCTATACTTATTGTTACTCCTGCTAATATTAATAGTATTATTATTGTTACTACTAGTGCTATTAATGTTATTCCTTTTTCTTTTATTTTGCTTATTTTCATTTGTCTTTTTAAAATTTTTCTTTTTTCTTCACTCTCCATTTTTTCTCCTCTTTCATTAGTTTTCTTTTAATTTTTTTCTTTTAGTATTATCTTTATTACTGTTCTTATTCATATTATTTTTTTATTAATTTTATAATTATTTTAGCAATCCTATAGAACTTAGTCAATATGTTATAGTTCATTATTTCTTGTTTATTATGTTATTTTTATTAATGAAAAAGCTTAATAAAAATAAAATAAACCTTATAATTTGCTTGAATACAGCTTATTATAAGATTTATTTTTTTTATTTCTATATATTTATTATTTAAATTTTTATTTTTGTTATCTTGATTTAAAACATTTATTATGCTATATTTTAAATAGTTATTTTTTTATTAAGCTTTTTCATTAATTAAAATAATAATTTATACTTTTTATTCTATATTTATTTTTTTAATAAATCATTTACCAAATTCTCTATTTTCGGTATATCTTCTTCTTTCATACTTGATTTAATAGTTACTATTTCTGGAACCATCTCTATATTTTTCATACTTAAGAAAGCTGCTTTCATACACATTCCTGCTGATGGTGCCCATGATCCATTTTCTATTATAGCTACTCTTCTATTTTGATAGAATTTAGTTTTTAATATATTTAAAAACTCTTCCATTGGTGTAAATACTCCTGCATTATAACTTGATGCTAATACTACCATTTTATCATATTTAAATGCTTTAGAAACCGCTTCATAAACATCATATCTTGATAAATCTATTGCTTCTACTTCTTGTCCATTATCCTTTAATAAATCATAAACTTTTTTTGCTACTTTTTTTGTATTACCATGTATAGAAGCAAATGCTACTAGAGTTCCTTCTTTTTCTGGTTTATATGAACTCCAAGTATTATATTTGTCTATATAATATTGCAAATTACTATTTAATATTGGTCCATGAAGTGGGCATATCATTTTTATATCTAATGTTGATAATTTTTTTAGTAAAGCTTGAACTTGCATTCCATACTTTCCTACAATATTTATATAATATCTTCTAGCTTCATTTAACCATTCTTCTTCATTTTTTTCATATATTTCTTCTTCATCTATACTTCCAAATTTTCCAAAAGCATCTGCTGAAAATATTATTTTTTCATCCTGATCGTACGTACACATTACTTCTGGCCAATGTACCATTGGTGCCATGAAGAATTGTAAATTATGCTTTCCAATATTTAAAATTTCACCTTCTGTTACTTCTTTCTTCTTTATACTTGGATTTATATCAAAAAATTGTGCTAATAATTCAAATGTTTTTTTATTTCCTACTAAAGTTATATCTGGATATTTTTCAGTTACAGCTTGTATATTTGACGAATGATCTGGTTCAACATGAGATACTATTAAATAATCTAGTTTCTTTCCTTCTAAACATTCATCTAAAATTTTAATCCATTCATCAGATTTTCTAACGTCAACAGTATCTAATAGAGTAATTTTCTCGTCCTTAATTAAATAACTATTATATGTTACTCCATTTGGTACTGGATAAACATTTTCAAATAAGTCAATCTTATTATCATTAACTCCAATATAAAATATATCCTTTGTAATTTCTTTCATTATTATTTATGTTAGTTAATAAACTAACATTCCTCCTTTCTAAGTTCTTAATTCTGCTTTATACTTATTTTTCAAATTTTCTGTAATTTTATTCATAGTTTCTAAAATTATTTCATCAGTTAAAGTTTTTGTGCTATCTCCTAACTCAATTGAAAGAGCAACAGATTTTTTTCCTTCTGGAATTCCCTTACCAGTATAAACATCAAATACTTTTACTTCTTGAAGTAATTTTCCTCCACTATTTTTTATTGCTTTTTGAAGTTCTTGTGCTGGTATATAATTATCTACTACAATTGATATATCTTTCTTTACTGTTGGAAATTTTGATATTTCTTTATATTTCATTTTTCCGACTTTTTTTTCAAGCAATTTATCAAGATTAATTTCCATTACATAAACATCTTCTTTGCAAACTATAGGACTTGTTTCTCCAACCATTCCAACTATATCTCCATTTACTGATATTAAAGCTGTTTTTCCTGGATGCATATCTGATGGAATTTTTCCTTCTTGTATAAAACTGTATCTTCCTCCATATCCAAGATAATCTAATAATTCCTCAACTATTCCTTTTATAATATAGAAATTTACTTTTTTTCTGTTTAGTCCTAATTCATAATTTCCTGACATTAAACAAGCAATTTTATTTTCCTCTATATATTGTTCTCCTTTTTTATAAAAGGTCTTTGCTATTTCAAATAATGATATATTCTCTAAATCATGAGTCTTATTATATTCATATATTTTATATAAAGATGTTATTAAACTTTGTCTTAAAGTACTTCTTTCTTCTGTAAGAGGTGACAATATTTTTATATTTTCATTTTCTCCATTGGTAAACATTTTGCCTATATCTTCACTAACTAATGCATATGATAGGGTTTCACTTAATCCTAAACTAACCATTTTATTTCTTATTTCTCTTGTAGTTCTATCATAACTTCCCTTTTTTACTGGTAAGCACATACCTCTTCCTTCTATTTTGTCTACACCATATATTCTTCCAACTTCTTCAATTAAATCTTCTTTTATTGATATATCAATTCTTCTTGTTGGAACTGAAACTGTAATTACATCTCCAGATTTATTTTCTGTTTTAAAATCTAATTTTCTAAATACATCTATAATTTCATCTTTCGAGATGTTAGCTCCAAGTATAGTATTAATTTTTTCAACTGTTATATCTATTCTTTTTTCTTCTTTATTAGTTTTATCAAATACTTTTATTCCCTTGCATGTTGTTCCTTCAGCATATTTTTCAAGCATGTTACATGCTCTTTCAATTGCCATATAGGTTCTATTTGGATCTAAACCTTTTTCAAATCTATTGCTTGCTTCACTTCTTAAAATTTTATTTGACGTTTTTCTTATTTTTACATTATCAAATATTGCTGATTCAATCAAAACATTCTTAGTTTGATCCGTTATTTCTGTATCTAAACCTCCCATTACTCCTGCTAATCCTATAGCTTTTGTTCCGTCAGATATTACTATATCCTCATTAGATAATATTCTTTCTTTTCCATCTAATGTTGTTAATTTTTCTCCTTCTTCTGCCATTCTAACTGCTAAAATATTTTTTAATTTATCTGCATCATAAAAATGTAGAGGCTGACCTGTTTCTAACATTACATAGTTACTTATATCTACAACATTATTTATTGGTCTTATTCCACATGCCATTAATTTTTCTTTTATATCTTGTGTACTTTCCTTTATTGTTATATTTTCTACTTTTCTTGCTAAAAATAATAAGCAATTTTCTGTTTCTACATCTATTTTAAAATCGAAGTCATTTTTCTCATTATGTTTTAATTCAATTGGTTTAACTTTTCTATCATAAATTGCTCCTACTTCATATGCCATTCCCAAAATACTCAATAGATCTCCACGGTTGGCAGTTAAATCAAAGTCTATTACTCCGTCATCCCATCCCATGAATTTTATTGCATCTTCTCCTACTTTTGCATCTTCAGGAAGTTCATGTATTCCTGCCTTGTCTTCTTCCTTTAAAAACTTTGAATCCAAACCAAGTTCTGCAATAGAACAAAGCATTCCATTTGATTCTACTCCTCTTATCACTGATTTTTTTATTTCTCCTCCTGGAAGATGTGTTCCATCTAAAGCTACAATTACTTTTAATCCTTTTCTTACATTTGGAGCACCACATACAATTTGTAAAACCTTATCTCCCACATTTACTTTACATACATGTAAATGATCTGAATCGGGGTGTTTTTCACATTCTATTACTTCTCCAATTATTAGTTTTCCTGTATCTATTAGTGGTCCACATGAATCATATTCATTTCCAACTGATGTCATTTTTTCTGCTAAATCGTGTAAATCTATACCTTCTATATCTATATAATCTTTCAAAAAATTTGTACTTAATATCATTTTTTCTTCTCCCTCATTTTTACTTTAAACTTTTTAATCTTTTCTATCAAACTGATTTAAAAATCTTACGTCATTAGCATAAAGAAGTCTTATATCTGTTATTCCATATTTAAACATTGCTAATCTATCTAATCCTGTTCCAAATGCAAATCCACTATATTTTTCTGGATCATATCCATTCATCTTTAAAACATTTGGATGCACAATTCCTGAACCTAGTAATTCTATCCATCCAGTTTGTTTACACAAATTACATCCTTTTCCACCACATTTAAAGCAGCTAACATCTACTTCATAAGATGGTTCTGTAAAAGGGAAATAACTTGGTCTAAATCTTAGTTTTGTATCTTCTCCTAACATATGTTTCATAAATATTTCAAGAGTTCCTTTTAAATCTGCAAATGATATATTTTTATCTATTACTAATCCTTCAACTTGGTTAAATTGATGAGAATGTGTTGCATCATCTTCTCTTCTATATGTTTTTCCTGGAACTATTACTCTTATTGGACTTTTTTCTTTATTTGCCATCATTGCCCTTGCTTGAACTGCAGAAGTTTGTGTTCTTAATAAATATTCAGTTGAAATGTAAAAACTATCTTGCATATCTCTTGCAGGATGTCCTTTTGGTAAATTTAATCTTTCAAAACAATATTCATCTGTTTCAAGCTCTGGACCAGATATTACATC